>NZ_LZGV01000078.1:0-4688 GCF_001690265.1 Gilliamella sp. HK2 | reverse complement strand
TTTTGCTTGAAGTAATGCTAATTTTTTAACTAAAAGGTCATGATAATAGTTGTAAGATTCTATATTGCAAGTCGTATTATATTCATCTTGATAACAAGTTCTAAGTTTATCCGTTTCAAAATTTGAAGGCCCAGATTTATCGAGCACTTCAAATTGATCTGGATAAATAATACGATATTTATAACCATCATCAAATAAAAATTCTTTAAGCTTAAATTGCAAATTTTCTTTATCAATTTGATAATGTTTCCAAAATACTGGCTGAATATAGCTACCAAAGTCTTTTACTAATAAGATATAAATATTTCCATTAGGATTAATATAATAATATTGATTACTTAACCAATAATAACTGATGACGTCATAATAAATATTTGCTAATGTAATTGTATCTTTAATATTCCCTTGATCAGTAAGTGATAAATTCAGTGCATTAACTGGATAACTATTATCATTAATTGTTCTATTAAACTCTTTTTTATTAATAATTAGCTTCAGCTCACCGTTATCGTATATATCAATATTCTTATTAACAACCTCATATAAATTATTAAAATAAGGAGCAATTTGGTTTATTGGGCAACTTTCCCTATTTTTTTCTCTTTCATTATTAGTAAGTTGCCAAAAATCATGTATTTTTTGACAATCTTTTTCCAATTGTCCCATACCTATAGATTCAATAATGGGCACACCTTTGTAACCATCAGCAACATCAAATTGCTTGCTGTACACATATGAACTAAATGCCAGTAAAATCAACGAAAAATATAATGAAAACTTCATCACTTAACCCTTTATAATTAATGATATTATTTAATTTTATTGAAAAAACCAGAACGGCTCATTTGGTATTTAATTTCCTTAGTCTGAATATCATTTTTTTTAGGATCTTCATCGAATTCAAAAAGGTTTTGTTGTTGATGTTGTTTTATCAAGATCTTTCCATTTGTTTTTATAACAAAATCATTCCAGTAAGATATTTCGCCATTTTGTATTTTATAAAGGACTATGGCATCAATTAGATTATTTTGAGCATCAAAACTATTCAACTGAAAAGTAAAAACATTAGCATCATTCTCGCCAATAGCCATATAAATAATTCCCTTATATAAAATACCTTCATAATAAAAATAAATATGTGGAAAATAGAATGCACTTTTAGCTAAATATTCAAATAGTTTAGGTTTAAATGAAAATTCTTTATTAGAGAATCTTAATGGAAAAGGCATATTAGGGGATAGCTTTATACCGAAATCACTCCAATAATAGTATTTTTCTAATTCCTTAGAAGAATAAGGCAATTTTATTTTCTGATAATAATGTAAATCATTTTTTTCATTTACAGAAAATACAGCATTTATATTGGAGAACATTAATAGGAAGGTAATTATAAAACTATTTAAAAATTTCATTATTTAATTTCCTTGATTTTTTCTTCTTTTGATATATAGCTAATACTTTTTCAAATTTAGATAGTTTATAATTTTTTACAATATAATAGTCAAATTAGTCATTATTTGAGGCCGCCTTAAACACATGAAATACGAAATTTTTATGTATTCTGCTTTTAGCTTACACAAATAAAAAAATACCTATATGAGAAACTTTGAAACTAGCAATTAGCGATTGGTATGTCCACACAGAGTTATGTAAAATATTGAGCATCAATATAGGCTAGTAAAAGTGATGAAGAAAGCACCTTATTATTCTAATTTATATTTAGTCACATTCATTATTCAAAGTTAATATTACCTTTATCATCAATAAAATAATAACTTACCTTATGTTGTTCAGTCATAAGCTTGTTTGTTTCTATATCAATGCAATATTCTGATTCTATTATTTCAAATTTCTTATTTTTATAAATACGTGTTTTTTTATTGATTGAGCATTCTGCTTGTGCACCATCCACAACAATCATTTTGCTAATTAGTTGATTACTCTTATCAAAAATCTGTAACTCAAGGGTTGGAAGGTTATAATATGAATCTTGATCATTATGATCCCAATAAGCAAAAAGGAACACATTTAGATTGCTATCAAGTGGAAGCTTTTTAAATAATATAGCTTTACCTGTGTAAGGTTTTCTATGCTCAACCATACTTAATAAAGGCGTATCAGGGTCAAAAAGTGCGTTTAGTGGGTTTTTTTTATCATAAACTTGATTATTATCAGCAAAAAAGTCTTTTAAAGAATGATAGGACGATGTTTTTTTTGAATATCCCTTAAATTCATAAAGAATATTATTGGGATCTTTATTTTTATCTTCTGCGAAAGAAAATAACGAAATCAATAAAATGCATATAGGAAAGAATTTAAATCTAATCATTTTTAATCCTGTACATTTATAATTAAGTTAAAATCAAAACCACATATATGTAAATGATGGTGATGTCTATATCCATTTGGCGGATCTTTTTTCATATGTTTTGTATATTTTAGCAATGTATTGGCGTGTTTTTTATAGGTGAAATACTCCGAATACATTAATGACGTTCTAGCCCAGCCAAACTTATATAATGCAGTATTAAATTCTTCTTGTTTGTTAAAATCGAAAAATGAATCAGTTAATTCAATTCTTTCTCCATTTCGATTTTCTGATATATACCTTAAATCTCCTGCAACTCCATTTATATGAGATTTACTCTGAACAGATTTTGCATCATAAGTGCTAAATCCATTAAATCCTAAATAATCAGCATTTAGTTCTAACATCGCACCAAGCAACCCTGCAAAACAGTCAGGGTTTATATACCACCTGTGACTATCGCTATTAAATGTTGCAAATTTTGCTTTAACATTCCCATCGGATGAAATATAACCCTTTTCAAACTCCTTAACATTAATTAATTCCACATTATGTGCTTGTGGAATATTTCCTCTCCCCATAGCCTTAGTCACATGAATAGTAAAAATACCCAACTCATGTATCTTTTTATTCTTATCATGATAAACGTATTTATATTTTTGTTCATAACCTTTTAGATAATTAACCTATCGAGGCTTTTTCTTCTATGCTACTAAATCCTGACCAATGCTATCCTTAATCATTGTGACATTTTACGATTCCTTGTCTATCACGTTTTTTACACGAAATCGATTCCAATAGCTTGAAATGCCCACTATTATCTATTTTATAATGCCTCCATTTTTCAATATGTTGCGTTTCGTCACTACCAACATAATTTAGTAACCAAATATTCTTAAAATTTTTATCAATATAGTAATCCTGTTCAAAGGCAGCCGATTCTAAAATTTTTTCTTTATAAATGGATAATCTATCAATTAATTTATTACCTTTTTCAATATTTAAATATATTTCGAAATCAAACTCTTTGTGCTGTTTTTTAGTTAAATTGTATTGATATTCTCCTTTTTGATATATCACTTTCTTTTTGTCAAATAAAGTTTCACTAATTTCACTAGAATAAAGACCTAATTCATTCAAATCACACTCATTATAAAAGTATGAATTATAATAAGATCCATCAGCAGGGAAATCACACTTCTTATTCATATCATCTACAATTTTTTTATTAGTCAACATTGGATGGCCAAACCAACTAAATTCACGTTTTGGTATCTTATAATTAAATCCTCTATAGGTTACAGGTGATCCGTTATTTTTTTCTATATGCTTCGAAAATGTTATCAAGTAACCTGACTTGGTCAAAAAAACAAAATAATTGTCGATCCTTATTAAATCAGTCAAACCTTCTTTTAAGCATAAATCATCTTTGTCATTATTAGGAAATTTTATTGCTTCAAATTGATATCCTAAAGGGATTTTTTCCTCTGAAAAAATTTTTTTATACTCCTCTACTTTTTCTGTGGTTTTCCAATAAGATAAAGGGGAAGCAATATCTGTTGTCGTCTCATACGCAATAAAACAAATTGTATCGACTATAACTTCTCCATCAATTAATATGAGTTTAATTTTCGAATATCTTTCTATTAAACTTTCTCTTTCAGAATCGGATCCTCCTCCAGAAACAGAATTTTTTGAAACTTTATAAAAATCCCAAATATCCGGAGATTCATTTGAATGTACATATCCTATAGAAAACATAAAAAATAAAATCAAAGTTAAACAATTTTTTTTCATTTCATGTTATCCTGCTAATTTAAAATTTCTAATTATTCAATTACTTTAATAGCATTAAAATCAAATTTTTCTGTATCAAATGACTATTATGTAACTTATCACCATCTACTACTCCTGATATTCCACTAAATAAGTTATAAATTTCTTCTCCTATTCGAAAAGTTCGAAAATGAAATTTAGCTAAAGCATTAACAAATGCTTTAGCTTTTTTCCAATCTGATTGTAAATACCCCAAACTTAGTACACAACTCACGTAGAAAATCATGCTGCTTGTTTTAGTGTTTTATACTCAATCGGTGTCATGTTATTTAATGCCTCATGCGGTCTTTCGGTGTTATAAACCGTTAACCATTCTTCAGTTATTCTCCTTGCTTGCGCTAAGTTGTTAAAAAGATATAAATCGAGTACTTCAGTACGATAGGTACGATTAAATCGTTCAATATAGCCATTTTGATAAGGGCTACCGGGCTGGATATAATCAATGGTTATATCATGTGATTTAGCCCAGTTTATAAAGGTTTTTCCTGTAAATTCTGGCCCATTATCGACCCGTATTTTTAATGGATACCCATGATATTCGGCC
>NZ_LZGV01000077.1:0-1775 GCF_001690265.1 Gilliamella sp. HK2 | reverse complement strand
GTCAATTACATTGGTGGTATTAGGCTCACATACCACACACTCTATACGGTAAGTTCTGACCATACCACCACCAGAAATCGGTGCCGATACTGAGGTCATTACCCCTTGAATATCTGCCCAATCAAACTCTTTCATTGTTATCTCTTTCACTCTAAATGGTGAACGAGTAAATGTTTTTAATGAACCAAAATATAAAAGAAAATGGTCATAAATATAAACTTTACCGGTTTTACGATTAAAACGGATTGGGCAATCCTCGGGAGCATAGAATAGATAGAAAACAAGCTGTAAAAATAAATATATTAGATAAAGGAATAATAACCAAAGAGGTATAAATAAAGGAATTCCTTTAGGTGCAAAAATAATACCATAAGATAAAGTATATACTAAAAAAATCAGCAATAAAATAAACATTGTTAAACAAATAATCGTGGCCCAACGCGGAACCCACTTCCATCCTATTGTTCGCCTAGAAAATTCACAGTAATCATCATTTGCATAACGTAATTTTTTATTATTACTTAAATAATGGCGGGGTGTATAAAACCCTTTTTATAAATCTTCGCGCCAACATGAGAGTTGCGGTTGGTACTTTGATGGCATTATTTATTCCCTAACTTTTTATATTCGGCATCTATTTGTTGATATTCTTCAAGCGAGCTGGCCTTGGATTTTTTGTCGATTTCTTCTGGCCAGTTGACTTTGATTGGCCAAGTAAAGTCTTCTTCTGGCATAAATTCGGCATCCAAATTATTATCAGAAAAAGCCATATAGCTATTTATCCACATCCATTCGTCATAACCTAAACTGCTATCGGCTGCCAACAGAAAATGGTCAATCACTTTAGTAGTATTAGGCTCACATACCACACACTCTAGACGATAGTTCCTAATCATTCCGCCATTAGCAAGAGGAACTGATACTGAGGTCATACACCCCTGAATATCTGCCCAATTAAACTCCTTAACCGTAATTTCTTTTACTTTTAAAGGTGAGCGAGTGAAAATTGCGAATGTTCCAAAGTATAAAATAAAATGGTCATAAATATAAATTTTACCGGTTTTACGATTAAAACGTACTGGGCAATCTTCAGGAGCATATAAATAATGCAAAAACATTTGAAAAAAAATATAAAGAAGAAATATCATTAGGAATTCAATAAAAATAGCTAGAATTCTTAAATCTTGGAAATAAATAATAACCAAACTTGTAGTAAATATACAAGCAATACACATCAAGTTAGCTACAAAGAAAACTAAAGTAAAAATAATTCTAATAAAATATCCCATTCCTATTATATGGCGAGAAAATTCACAATAATCATCATTAGCATAACGTAGTTTTTTATTATTACTTAAATGTAATTGCGTTGTATAAACCCCTTTGTATAAATCTTCGCGCCATGCGGAAACTTGCGGTTGATATTTGGATGGCATTATTTATTTCCTAGCTTTTTATATTCGGCATCTATTTGTTGATATTCTTCAAGCGAGCTGGCTTTGGATTTTTTGTCGATTTCTTCTGGCCAATTGACTTTAATTGGCCAAGTAAAGTCTTCTTCTGGCATAAATTCGGCATCCAAATTATTATCAGAAAAAGCCATATAGCTATTTATCCACATCCATTCATAACCTAAACTGCTACCGGTCGCCAACAGAAAATGGTCAATCACTTTAGTAGTATTAGGCTCACATACCACACATTCTAGACGATAGCTTCTAGCCATTCCGCCACTGCCCGTCGGTACCGATACTGAGGTCATACACCCTTGAATA
>NZ_LZGV01000076.1:0-2346 GCF_001690265.1 Gilliamella sp. HK2 | reverse complement strand
GCTGTTAGCTCTTTAAAAATAAGAAACAGACAATCTGTGTGGGCACTTGCGAGACAAAAGATTAAAGTCTACGGACTAAAAAATTAAGTCTTGATAAGTGACACTGAAGATTCATTTGAATATGTCAGAGACAGTTATTGAGCATCAAACTTTAAATTGAAGAGTTTGATCATGGCTCAGATTGAACGCTGGCGGCAGGCTTAACACATGCAAGTCGAACGGTAACATGAGTGCTTGCACTTGATGACGAGTGGCGGACGGGTGAGTAAAATATGGGGATCTGCCGAATGGTGGGGGACAACAGTTGGAAACGACTGCTAATACCGCATAAAGTTGAGAGACCAAAGCATGGGACCTTCGGGCCATGCGCCATTTGATGAACCCATATGGGATTAGCTAGTAGGTGGGGTAAAGGCTCACCTAGGCGACGATCTCTAGCTGGTCTGAGAGGATGGCCAGCCACACTGGAACTGAGACACGGTCCAGACTCCTACGGGAGGCAGCAGTGGGGAATATTGCACAATGGGGGTAACCCTGATGCAGCCATGCCGCGTGTATGAAGAAGGCCTTCGGGTTGTAAAGTACTTTCGGTGATGAGGAAGGTGTTGTATCTAATAGGTGCAACAATTGACGTTAATTACAGAAGAAGCACCGGCTAACTCCGTGCCAGCAGCCGCGGTAATACGGAGGGTGCGAGCGTTAATCGGAATGACTGGGCGTAAAGGGCATGTAGGCGGATAATTAAGTTAGGTGTGAAAGCCCTGGGCTCAACCTAGGAATTGCACTTAAAACTGGTTAACTAGAGTATTGTAGAGGAAGGTAGAATTCCACGTGTAGCGGTGAAATGCGTAGAGATGTGGAGGAATACCGGTGGCGAAGGCGGCCTTCTGGACAGATACTGACGCTGAGATGCGAAAGCGTGGGGAGCAAACAGGATTAGATACCCTGGTAGTCCACGCTGTAAACGATGTCGATTTGGAGTTTGTTGCCTAGAGTGATGGGCTCCGAAGCTAACGCGATAAATCGACCGCCTGGGGAGTACGGCCGCAAGGTTAAAACTCAAATGAATTGACGGGGGCCCGCACAAGCGGTGGAGCATGTGGTTTAATTCGATGCAACGCGAAGAACCTTACCTGGTCTTGACATCCACAGAATCCTGTAGAGATATGGGAGTGCCTTCGGGAACTGTGAGACAGGTGCTGCATGGCTGTCGTCAGCTCGTGTTGTGAAATGTTGGGTTAAGTCCCGCAACGAGCGCAACCCTTATCCTTTGTTGCCATCGGTTTGGCCGGGAACTCAAAGGAGACTGCCGTTGATAAAGCGGAGGAAGGTGGGGACGACGTCAAGTCATCATGGCCCTTACGACCAGGGCTACACACGTGCTACAATGGCGTATACAAAGGGAGGCGACCTCGCGAGAGCAAGCGGACCTCATAAAGTACGTCTAAGTCCGGATTGGAGTCTGCAACTCGACTCCATGAAGTCGGAATCGCTAGTAATCGTGAATCAGAATGTCACGGTGAATACGTTCCCGGGCCTTGTACACACCGCCCGTCACACCATGGGAGTGGGTTGCACCAGAAGTAGATAGCTTAACCTTCGGGAGGGCGTTTACCACGGTGTGGTTCATGACTGGGGTGAAGTCGTAACAAGGTAACCGTAGGGGAACCTGCGGTTGGATCACCTCCTTACGAAGAGCTCGTAAGTGTTCACACAGATTGTTTGTTTAGAAGAGAAATAATTCAGTCCCCTTCGTCTAGAGGCCTAGGACATCGCCCTTTCACGGCGGTAACAGGGGTTCGAATCCCCTAGGGGACGCCATAAAGTGCGACGGAATTATTTTTTAAAAATTATGTTTGTATTTACTTTGAGTTAAAAGATGAGTAAATAGAAAGATAAAGCTCTTTAACAATTAGGAACAAGCTGAAAGAAACGAGTTCTCGTTTTTACGGAAAGCTTTTATTTTTGGTTTAATGAAATATTCAATAGATATGGAGTTAAGTTAAGGAAATAAAAAGCATTGAAGTAAGAAAGAGAAAAAAAGCGTAAATTGAAAACCAAGACAACTGTGAGTTGTAAGGTTAAGAAATTAAGCGTACACGGTGGATGCCTAGGCAATCAGAGGCGAAGAAGGACGTGTTAATCTGCGAAAAGCGACGGTGAGCCGATAAAAGGCGCTATAGCCGTTGATGTCCGAATGGGGAAACCCAGTGTAGGTGACTACACTATCATATAATGAATTCATAGTTATATGAGGCGAACCGGGAGAACTGAAACATCTAAGTACCCCGAGGAAAAGAAATCAACCGAGATTCCCTAAGTAGCGGCGAGCGAAAGGGGAGGAGC
>NZ_LZGV01000075.1:0-1718 GCF_001690265.1 Gilliamella sp. HK2 | reverse complement strand
CATAGGCATTCCGAAATAAAGTAACCCATAGTATAAAATGGTAATAAGATTAAAAAGACGGGGATTAACATTAAAATTATGATCACACTGGGGTTATTTTTTGCCAGATGAATCATCGGGCTAATATGCCCCTCAATACCGTGAAAAGGCATGGGTAAATGGGTGCTTAAGCGTGGTTTGGGCAGGTTTTGCGGACCGTCTTCCATATAACGACGAATAAATTCCCACTCGTCTTTATAATCTTGAGGATTATAAGTGTTTTTACCTACCCCTACGGACTGTGCAACGGGAAAGCCGGTTTTATAAGGGTGAAAGGAGAACACATTAACTAAGTTAGTACCCCCCATATCCGAGCCAGTCTCGCCAAAATTAGAGGGTATAATATGTTCCCATTTAAACACCGCAGTGCCGCCACAATATTTAGGGCGTTGTATATACACTTGCCGTGTTACTCGATTAAACCGCACCCGAATATGGCGAAGCGTAAATAGCTCCAAGCGACAGATATAACGGAAGTAGCGGATACATAGGTAAGAAGAGACTAAAAAAATGATTGCAAAAAATACCATTGCAAATATACCCGAAGCAACATTACCACGCTCATGATGATATAATTTAAGTAAAATATTTAATCCAAAATCTCCACTAGAATAAGGAATAAAAAATATAGCTAAACTAATCCAAGTAATAATCCCCCGAAAATTTTCAAACATTCCCCCTCGTATCTCTAAATAACGATCGTTATAAGCATAATAAGGCCCTATCGGACGTGGATTATTACTGACCGGCTCTTTAGTATAATCTTTGGTGACTTCACTTAACTTCATATCACCGCTAAAATAGCCCATTTTCAATTTTTTGCGAGTTGCAGTTTTAATTGCACTACTTAACCAAAATAAATATTCACCAATATACATTAAAATGTCCCCTGAACTGCTGGATAAAAACGCACTTAGATCCTTGGTTAGCTCATTACATTGATCACGTTTGGCATCTTTACTCAAGCAGACTCGCTCTAACCTTACCAATTAATCTTCTGACTTCCCTTTTATTGGCTTTTCAGCTTGTTTTACTGTTTTTGTTTTTCTTTTTCGGCTGGCTTTTTTCTTGGGTCTTTTAAATTGACCATAATCGATAAGTTCGCCCGTTTCGTCATCAATTACGCCCCACTCTTGGCTACTATCTAAAATGGCCTTTTGTACATCGGGTGGGTAATCCGATAGAGCGGTTTCTTTAGGTAGCGGTTTTCCCGGTTTACCGGCTTGCCTGATCACTTTTGGCCAACGAGGTTGCCAGCATAGGCATTCCGAAATAAAGTAACCCATAGTATAAAATGGTAATAAGATTAAAAAGACGGGGATTAACATTAAAATTATGATCACACTGGGGTTATTTTTTGCCAGATGAATCATCGGGCTAATATGCCCCTCAATACCGTGAAAAGGCATGGGTAAATGGGTGCTTAAGCGTGGTTTGGGCAGGTTTTGCGGACCGTCTTCCATATAACGACGAATAAATTCCCACTCGTCTTTATAATCTTGAGGATTATAAGTGTTTTTACCTACCCCTACGGACTGTGCAACGGGAAAGCCGGTTTTATAAGGGTGAAAGGAGAACACATTAACTAAGTTAGTACCACCCATATCCGAGCCAGTCTCGCCAAAATTAGAGGGTATAATATGTTCCCATTTAAACACCGCAGTGCCGCCACAATATTT
>NZ_LZGV01000074.1:0-37056 GCF_001690265.1 Gilliamella sp. HK2 | reverse complement strand
ATAGTTACTCATCCTTTACTTTTTATATAAATAAATTTATAGGTAATAAAATGGCTACAAAGATTTCTGATGTTGTTAAACCTGGTGTTGTAACTGGTGACGATGTTCAAAAAGTTTTTCAAGTTGCACGTGAAAATAATTTTGCATTACCCGCTGTAAACTGTGTTGATACTAATACCATCAATGCAGTAATTGAAACAGCCGCTAAAGTTGGCTCACCTGTTATTGTACAGTTTTCTAATGGTGGTGCTCAGTTTATCGCCGGTAAAGGGTTAAAACTGGAAGGGCAAGAGTGCGCTGTTTTAGGAGCGATCTCTGGTGCCAAACATGTTCATCTTATGGCTGAAAAATATGGTGTGCCGGTTATTGTCCACACTGATCATTGTGCTAAAAAATTACTTCCATGGGTTGATGGATTACTTGATGCAGGTGAAACACATTTTGCTAAAACAGGTAAACCATTATTTTCATCTCATATGATAGATCTTTCAGAAGAGTCATTAAAAGATAATATTGATATTTGTTGTCAATACCTTGCTCGTATGTCAGCAATGAAAATGACTTTAGAGTTAGAATTAGGTTGTACTGGTGGTGAAGAAGATGGCGTTGATAATAGCCATATGGATAGTTCAGCACTCTATACTCAACCAGAAGATGTGGCTTATGCTTACGAACGTTTAAGTGCAATCAGCCCTCGTTTTACTATTGCCGCGTCATTTGGTAATGTACATGGTGTTTATAAGCCAGGTAATGTGAAATTAACGCCAAAAATTTTAGATAATTCACAAAAATATGTATCAGAGAAGTTTAACTTACCTGAAAAATCATTAAACTTTGTGTTCCATGGCGGATCTGGTTCTACACCAGAAGAAATTGCTGAAGCAGTGAGTTATGGTGTCATTAAAATGAATATTGATACAGATACTCAATGGGCTAACTGGGCAGGTGTGTTGAATTACTACAAAGCCAATGAAGCTTACTTACAAGGGCAATTAGGTAATCCTGAAGGTGCTGATGCGCCAAATAAAAAATACTACGACCCTCGCGTATGGTTACGTAAAGGTCAAGACTCTTTAGTTGCTCGTTTAGAGCTTGCGTTTAAAGAGCTTAACGCAGTTAACGTACTTTAAATTTATTGTTATTTCATTTAGTTGTAACTTAAAAGCAAGGTGTTTACCTTGCTTTGGTTATTTCTTTTTAAATAAATCTTGTAATTTTATCCGAGTTGTAGGATAATTTTGCCCTCATTTAACTTAGGGGAGCTGTCTATTTATTAATAGTTATTATTAATAGAGGCGTTTGCACCCGAGCACAGGAAACTAAAAATGGCAAAAAAAGTACAAGCTTACATCAAGTTGCAAGTTGCAGCTGGTGCAGCAAATCCTAGTCCGCCAGTTGGTCCAGCACTTGGTCAACATGGTGTTAATATCATGGAATTCTGTAAAGCATTTAATGCAAAAACAGAAAGCATGGAAAAAGGGTTACCAATTCCAGTTGTAATTACGGTATATTCTGACCGCTCATTTACTTTTGTAACCAAAACACCTCCAGCAGCTGTTTTATTGAAGAAAGCGGCTAAAATCAAGTCAGGTTCTGGCGAACCTAACAAGAAGAAAGTAGGTAAAGTAACGAGCGCGCAAATTCGCGAAATCGCAGAATTAAAAGCAGCTGATATGAATGGTGCTACTATTGAATCGATGATGAGTTCTATTGAAGGAACTGCACGTTCAATGGGCTTGGAAGTGGAGGGTTAATCAATGGCTAAATTATCTAAGAAAGCTAAACTTATCCGCGAAAAAGTGAACGCAACTAAACAATATGACATTAACGAAGCTATTGCCTTATTAAAAGAACTAGCTACTGCTAAATTTACAGAAAGTGTTGACGTAGCTGTAAATTTAGGTATCGATTCACGTAAATCAGACCAAAATGTTCGTGGTGCAATTGTGCTTCCACATGGCACAGGGCGTAGTGTACGCGTTGCTGTATTTACTCAAGGAGCAAATGCAGAAGCAGCGAAAGAAGCTGGTGCTGAATTAGTCGGTATGGATGATCTAGCTGATCAAATCAAAAAAGGTGAAATGGACTTTGATGTTGTTATTGCATCGCCTGACGCTATGCGTGTAGTTGGTCAATTAGGTCAAATTTTAGGACCTCGTGGTTTAATGCCAAACCCTAAAGTTGGCACTGTAACTCCTAACGTTGCTGAAGCTGTAAAAAATGCTAAGGCTGGTCAGATTCGTTACCGTAATGATAAAAATGGTATTATCCATACAACTATCGGTAAAGCTGATTTTGATGCAGATAAGCTTAAAGAAAATTTAGAAGCATTACTTGTTGCTTTAAAACGTGCAAAACCAGCATCTTCGAAAGGTGTATTTATTAAAAAAGTTAGCCTTTCTACTACAATGGGTGCAGGTGTTGCAATTGATCAAGCAACATTAAATGCAAGTGTTTAATTAATTTAATAATTAAACAAAAAGATCGGTTGGTGTCTGGCCTTAACCAGACCCCGTCCAAGACCGTAGGTGTAGTTGAGTTTTGACTACTTAATTTTCCTACGTAGACGGTGACAGAGCCTGATAAGATATAATAGAGGGATTCTGCTCATCGTGGTTGTGCTAGCTACATATTGTAGTTAGTTAAAATAAGTCTAGGCTTTGCCTAGTATAATCCAGGAGCAATACCAATGGCACTAAATCTTCAAAATAAACAAGAAATTGTTGCTGAAGTTAATGAAATCGCCAAAGGTGCGCTATCTGCAGTTGTTGCTGATTCTCGTGGCGTAACTGTAGAAAAAATGACTGCATTACGTAAATCTGCTCGCGAAGCGGGTGTTTATATGCGTGTTGTTCGTAATACGCTATTACGCCGTGTTGTTGAGGGCACTCAATACGAGTGTTTGAAAGATACGTTTGTTGGTCCAACTCTAATTGCGTTTTCAAGTGAGCACCCAGGTGCTGCAGCGCGTATTTTTAAGGCGTTTGCAAAGGAAAATGATAAATTTGAGATAAAAGCCGCAGCCTTTGAAGGTGAGTTAATTACTGCAGCGAATATTGATCGCTTAGCAACATTACCTACTTATGAAGAAGCATTAGCTCGCTTGATGTCAACCATGAAAGAAGCCGCAGCTGGCAAATTGGTTCGCACTCTTGCAGCGGTTCGCGATCAAAAAGAAGCAGCTTAATTAGCAGCTTGATTGTGAATTTTATTAATTAAAAAAATGTAAATTTAGGAAACTATATTATGTCTATCACTAAAGAACAAATTTTAGATGCAGTTGCTGAAATGTCTGTTATGGACGTTGTTGAACTTGTATCGATGATGGAAGAAAAATTTGGTGTTTCTGCAGCAGCAGCTGTAGCTGTAGCCGCAGCGGGTCCTGCTGAAGCAGCAGAAGAAAAAACTGAATTTGATGTAATCTTAAAAGATGTTGGCGCTAACAAAGTTGCTGTTATCAAAGCAGTTCGTGGTGCAACTGGTTTAGGCTTAAAAGAAGCTAAAGATCTTGTTGAATCAGCTCCAGCAACTGTTAAAGAAGCTGTTAGTAAAGCTGATGCCGATGAGCTTAAAAAGGCACTTGAAGAATCTGGTGCGGTTGTCGAACTTAAATAAGTTTATCGATAACACAGCTAATGGCTGGGGGTTTTATACCTCCAGCCTTTTTGCGCTATAATAAGTTAAAGAATTTTATTTGAAGATTATCAATAAAAGTAATAAAGAAATAGTATATTTATTAAGCCTAATCAATTGATATTTATAGATATTTTCGATGAGGTGTCAGGTGCCATCAGTTAGCGATAGTAATCCTGATGAATATTTAATCATGCTAGAATAGCAGATAAGCAAGTTGAGGAACTAATGGTTTACTCTTATACCGAGAAAAAGCGAATTCGTAAGAATTTTGGTAAGCGTCCACAAGTCTTGGATATACCGTATCTTCTTTCTATTCAACTTGATTCGTTCCAGAAATTTATTGAGCAAGATCCAGAAGGCCAATATGGCTTAGAAGCCGCATTTCGTTCAATATTTCCGATAAAAAGTTATAGCGGTAACGCTGAGTTGCAATACGTGAGCTTTAAGATGGGCGAACCTGTGTTTGATGTTAAAGAATGTCAAATTAGAGGGATCACTTACTCAGCACCGTTGCGTGTAAAATTACGTTTAGTGATTTATGATAAAGATGCGCCAGAAGGAACAGTTAAAGATATTAAAGAGCAAGACGTCTACATGGGCGAAATTCCTTTGATGACGGACAATGGTACATTTGTGATCAACGGCACCGAGCGTGTAATCGTATCGCAATTGCATCGTAGTCCTGGTGTGTTCTTTGATAGTGATAAAGGTAAAACACACTCTTCTGGTAAAGTTCTATACAATGCTCGGATTATTCCTTATCGTGGCTCTTGGCTTGATTTTGAATTTGATCCAAAAGATAATCTTTTCGCTCGTATTGACCGTCGCCGTAAGCTTCCAGCAACAATTATTTTACGTGCGTTAGGTTTTGAAACGGAAGAAATTTTAGACATTTTCTTTGAGAAAACCATTTTTGAAGTTGGTAAATCTAAGTTAAAAATGGATCTTGTTCCAGAGCGTTTACGGGGCGACACAGCACTATTTGATATTGAATCAAAAGGTAAAATTTATGTTGAAAAAGGTCGTCGTATTACTGCTCGTCACATTCGTGAGTTAGAAAAAGATAATGTTAGTAAAATTGATGTACCTGTTGAATATATCGTTAATAAAGTTCTTGCTAAAAATTATGTTGATGAAGCAACGGGCGAGGTAATTGCTTTTGCTAATACTCCAATCTCGCTAGAGTTATTACTTCAATTAACCAATGCGGGATATAAAAGAATAGAAACCTTGTTCACTAATGATTTAGATCATGGTGCATTTATTTCTGAAACATTAAATGTTGATTCAACGCGTGACCGATTAGGTGCGTTAGTTGAAATTTATCGCATGATGCGCCCAGGAGAGCCGCCAACAAAAGAAGCAGCTGAAGCATTATTTGATAATTTATTCTTTTCTGACGAGCGCTATGATTTATCTGCTGTTGGTCGTATGAAGTTTAATCGTTCTTTAGGTCGTGATGACATTGAAGGCGAAAGCGTTTTAACGAAAGATGATATCGTTGACGTGATGAAAAAATTGATTGCTATTCGAAATGGTCACGGTGAAGTTGATGATATTGACCATTTAGGCAATCGTCGTATTCGTAGCGTTGGTGAAATGGCAGAAAACCAATTCCGTATTGGTTTAGTTCGTGTTGAGCGAGCAGTGAAAGAGCGCTTATCTCTAGGTGATCTCGATTCGCTCATGCCACAAGATATGATTAATGCGAAACCAATTTCAGCTGCGATTCGTGAATTTTTTGGCTCTAGTCAGCTATCGCAGTTTATGGATCAAAATAACCCATTATCTGAAATTACGCACAAACGCCGAATATCTGCATTAGGTCCAGGTGGTTTAACTCGTGAACGAGCAGGGTTTGAAGTGCGTGACGTGCATCCAACGCATTATGGTCGTGTTTGCCCGATTGAAACACCGGAAGGTCCAAATATCGGTTTGATTAATTCATTAGCGGTTTATGCGCGGACTAATGAGTATGGTTTCTTAGAAACGCCGTATCGTCGAGTTATTGATGGCATCGTAACTGATGAAATTAATTATCTATCAGCGATTGATGAAAGTGAATTTGTGATTGCGCAGGCAAACTCAAACCTTGATGAAGATGGTCGCTTTAAAGAAGATTTAGTGACATGTCGTTTAAATGGTGAATCAGGTTTATATAGTCCTGAACAAGTTCATTATATGGACGTATCAACTCAACAAATCGTATCAGTTGGTGCCTCATTAATTCCATTCCTTGAGCATGACGATGCGAACCGTGCCTTAATGGGTGCGAACATGCAACGTCAAGCAGTACCTACGTTAAAAGCGGAAAAACCGTTTGTTGGAACTGGTATGGAACGTGCTGTAGCGGTTGACTCTGGTGTAACAGCAGTGGCTCGCCGTGGTGGTACAGTGCAATATGTAGACGCATCACGTATTGTCGTTAATGTTAACGCTGATGAGATATACGCTGGTGAAACAGGTATTGATATTTATAACTTAACTAAATATACCCGTTCTAACCAAAATACTTGTATTAATCAAATTCCATGTGTGGAATTAGGTGAGAAAGTTGAACGTGGCGATGTACTTGCCGATGGTCCATCTACTGACTTAGGTGAATTAGCATTAGGTCAAAACATGCGTGTGGCATTTATGCCATGGAATGGTTATAACTTTGAGGATTCTATTTTAGTCTCTGAAAAAGTAGTACAAGATGATCGTTTCACCTCTATTCATATTCAAGAATTATCTTGTGTCTCTCGAGATACAAAGTTAGGTGCAGAAGAAATTACTGCTGATATTCCAAATGTGGGTGAAGCTGCATTATCTAAACTTGATGAGTCAGGTATTGTTTATATTGGTGCTGAAGTCCAAGGTGGCGATATTCTGGTTGGTAAAGTAACGCCTAAAGGTGAAACACAATTAACCCCAGAAGAAAAATTACTGCGTGCCATATTCGGCGAAAAAGCATCTGATGTTAAAGATACTTCGTTGCGTGTGCCAAATGGTGTTTCAGGTACAGTTATTGATGTTCAAGTGTTTACTCGTGATGGTGTACAAAAAGATAAACGTGCACTTGAAATTGAAGAAATGCAACTTAAACAAGCAAGAAAAGACTTAACTGAAGAGCTTAAAATCTTAGAAGCTGCGCTATTTGCTCGTATTCGTGATGTGCTTATTTCTGGTGGCATCAAAGCAGATAAATTGGATGCTTTACCTCGTGAAAAATGGCTGACAATCGGTATAGCTAACGAAGATAAGCAAGCTCAATTAGAACAACTTGCTGAGCAACATGAAGAAATCAAAGCTGAATTTAATAAAAAGCTAGAAGCTAAACGCATGAAGATCACTCAAGGCGATGATTTACAGCCAGGAGTGCTTAAAATTGTTAAAGTTTACTTGGCGGTTAAACGTCAAATTCAGCCTGGTGATAAGATGGCAGGTCGTCATGGTAACAAAGGGGTTATCTCTAAAATTAATCCAATTGAAGACATGCCATATGATGACCAGGGTCGCCCAGTTGATATTGTATTAAATCCATTAGGTGTTCCATCTCGTATGAATATCGGACAAATACTAGAAACTCACTTGGGTATGGCCGCTAAAGGCATTGGTCAGAAGATCGACACTATGCTAAAAGAGCAGCAAGAATTAGCTAAATTACGTGAATTTATCCAAAAAGCGTACGATCTTGGTTTAGGCGCTGCACAAAAAGTGAATGTGGACGAATTTACGGATCAAGAAGTTATGACGCTTGCGCAAAACTTACGTAATGGTATGCCACTTGCAACACCTGTGTTTGATGGTGCTAAAGAGCAAGAAATTAAAGCACTACTTGATTTAGGCGATTTACCAACATCTGGTCAAATTACCTTATACGATGGGCGTACAGGTGAGCAGTTTGAACGTCCGGTAACTGTAGGTTACATGTATATGCTGAAATTGAATCACTTAGTTGATGACAAAATGCATGCTCGTTCTACTGGTTCATATAGTTTAGTTACTCAGCAACCATTAGGTGGTAAAGCTCAATTTGGTGGTCAACGTTTTGGTGAGATGGAAGTATGGGCACTTGAAGCATATGGTGCAGCTTATACCCTACAAGAAATGTTAACTGTCAAATCAGATGACGTAAACGGTCGTACGAAGATGTATAAAAATATTGTAGATGGCGATCATCGTATGGAGCCTGCGATCCCTGAATCATTTAATGTACTATTAAAAGAGATTCGTTCGCTAGGTATCAATATCGAGTTAGATGAAGAGTAATTTTGCTAACTTAAATGATTTCTATTTATAGGGATAACTTATTAGCAATAATAAGTTATCTAATTGGTTTAACTCCATAGGAGTCAATTGTGAAAGACTTACTAAAGTTTCTAAAAGCACAAACAAAAACAGAAGATTTTGATGCTATTAAGATAGGCCTAGCCTCTCCTGATATGATTCGCTCATGGTCTTTTGGTGAAGTTAAAAAGCCTGAAACAATCAACTACCGTACGTTCAAACCAGAACGTGATGGATTGTTTTGCGCACGTATTTTTGGACCAGTAAAAGATTATGAATGTTTATGTGGAAAATATAAACGTTTAAAACACCGTGGTGTAATTTGTGAAAAATGTGGTGTGGAAGTGACTCAAGCTAAAGTGCGCCGTGAGCGCATGGGGCATATTGAGCTTGCATCACCAACTGCGCATATTTGGTTTTTAAAATCATTACCATCCCGTATCGGTTTATTACTTGATATGCCACTACGTGATATTGAGCGTGTACTTTATTTTGAATCATTTATGGTTCTTGATGGTGGCATGACAAATCTTGACCGTGGGCAAATTTTAACGGAAGAACAATATTTAGATGCGTTAGAAGAGTTCGGTGATGAATTTGATGCGCGCATGGGTGCAGAAGCGATTCAAGAATTATTACGTAATATTGATGTGCAAGCAGAATGTGAAGCGTTACGTGATGAACTTGCTACCACTAATTCTGAAACTAAACGTAAAAAACTGACGAAACGTATTAAAATTATTGAAGCATTTATTCAATCAGAAAATAAACCTGAATGGATGATTCTAAACGTATTACCAGTGTTACCACCAGATTTGCGTCCATTGGTACCACTTGACGGTGGACGTTTTGCAACGTCAGATTTAAATGATCTTTACCGTCGAGTTATTAACCGTAATAATCGTTTAAAACGCTTATTAGATTTAGCCGCACCAGATATTATTGTACGTAACGAAAAACGGATGTTACAAGAATCAGTCGACGCATTATTAGATAATGGTCGTCGTGGTCGTGCTATTACCGGTTCAAATAAACGTCCACTGAAGTCTCTTGCTGATATGATTAAAGGTAAGCAAGGTCGTTTCCGTCAAAACTTGTTAGGTAAGCGTGTTGACTATTCTGGTCGTTCGGTTATTACTGTAGGTCCTTACTTACATTTGCATCAATGTGGCTTACCGAAAAAAATGGCACTTGAATTATTCAAACCATTTATTTACGGAAAATTAGAGCGTCGCGGTTATGCAACAACCATTAAAGCAGCGAAGAAAATGGTTGAACGTGAAGATGCAGTTGTTTGGGATATTTTAGATGAAGTTATCCGAGAACACCCAGTATTACTAAACCGTGCACCTACATTACATAGATTAGGTATTCAAGCATTTGAACCGATTCTAATTGAAGGTAAAGCGATTCAATTACATCCATTAGTCTGTGCGGCATTTAATGCGGACTTCGATGGTGACCAAATGGCGGTTCACGTTCCATTAACGTTAGAAGCACAATTAGAAGCTCGTGCGTTAATGATGTCAACTAACAATATTCTTTCGCCAGCAAGTGGTGAGCCTATTATTGTTCCTTCTCAGGACGTGGTTTTAGGTCTTTACTATATGACTCGTGATAAAGTCAATGCTAAAGGCGAAGGGATGATTTTAACAGGGCCTAAAGAAGCTGAAAAACTATATCGTTTAGGTTTAGTTGAATTGCACGCTAAAGTTAAAGTTCGTATTACTGAAAGCCAACATAATAGTGTGGGTGAGTGGGAAGATACCACTTCGGTTGTTGATACAACTGTTGGTCGTGCGATCTTATGGTTAATTATGCCAAAAGGAATGAGCTTCTCTGTTATCAATCAACCACTTGGTAAAAAAGCAATCTCTAAAATTTTAAATATCTGTTATCGCCAATTAGGCATGAAAGATACAGTTATTTTAGCTGACCAAATTATGTATACAGGGTTTGCCTACGCTGCACGTTCTGGTGTATCGGTTGGTATTGATGATATGGAAATTCCAGCGAAGAAATCACAAATCATCAATGAGGCTGAAATTGAAGTTGCTGAGATTCAAGAACAGTTCCAATCAGGTTTAGTAACGGCAGGTGAACGTTATAACAAAGTTATTGATATCTGGGCAGCAGCCAATGAACGTGTTGCTAAAGCCATGATGGATAACTTATCAACTGAAAAAGTGATTAACCGTAAAGGTGAAGAAGAAGTTCAGTCTTCTTTCAATAGTATTTATATGATGGCCGACTCTGGTGCGCGTGGTTCTGCTGCACAGATTCGTCAGCTTGCTGGTATGCGTGGTTTGATGGCAAAACCAGATGGCTCGATTATTGAAACACCAATTACAGCAAATTTCCGTGAAGGGCTAAACGTACTTCAGTACTTTATTTCGACCCATGGTGCGCGTAAAGGTCTTGCCGATACCGCATTAAAAACAGCGAACTCAGGTTATTTAACGCGCCGTTTAGTTGATGTTGCACAAGACTTAGTGGTTATCGAAGATGACTGTGGCACTTTAGAAGGTGTGGTGATGACGCCAGTTATCGAAGGTGGCGATGTTAAAGAGCCACTTCGTGAACGTGTTTTAGGTCGTGTTACTGCTGAAGATGTGTTAAAACCAGGCAGTGCAGATATCTTAATTCCGCGCAACACGTTACTTGATGAAAGTAAATGTGACTTACTTGAAGCTGAATCTGTAGATAGTGTTAAAGTCCGTTCTGTTGTTTCGTGTGATACTGACTTTGGTGTTTGTGCAAAATGCTATGGTCGTGATTTAGCCCGTGGTCACTTGGTCAATAAAGGTGAAGCAATCGGTGTTATTGCTGCACAATCAATCGGTGAACCAGGTACACAGTTAACCATGCGTACGTTCCATATCGGTGGTGCGGCATCGCGAGCAGCGGCGGAATCAAGTGTCCAAGTTAAAAACAAAGGTAGTATTAAATTAACTAATGCTAAATTTGTAACTAACCCAGACAAGAAATTGGTTATTACTTCGCGTAATGCCGAGCTAACCATTATTGATGATTTAGGTCGAATGAAAGAAACTTATAAAGTTCCTTATGGTTCGATTTTAAGCAAAGGTAATGGCGAGGCAGTTGACGCAGGTGAAACTGTTGCTAACTGGGATCCACATACAATGCCTGTTATCTCTGAGACTAAAGGGTATATTCGTTTTGTGGATATGATTGATGGTCAAACTATTACTCGTCAAACTGACGAATTAACAGGTTTATCATCTATTGCGATATTAGATGTAGCTGAACGTACTGGTGTAGGTAAAGATCTGCGCCCAGCAATTAAAATTGTTGATGCTAAAGGTGATGATATCTATTTGGCTGGTACAGAAATGCTTGCTCAATATTTCTTACCAGGTAAAGCATTAGTCCAGTTGGAAGATGGTGCTGAAATTAATATTGGTGACACACTTGCTCGTATTCCTCAAGCATCTGTTGGTACCAAAGATATTACCGGTGGTTTACCACGCGTTGCTGATTTATTTGAAGCACGTAAACCAAAAGAGTCTGCTATCTTGGCTGAAATTGATGGTATTATTTCATTTGGTAAAGAAACAAAAGGTAAACGTCGCTTAATTATCACGCCATTGGATGGTAGTGAACCATACGAAGAGATGATTCCAAAATGGCGTCAACTTAACGTGTTTGAAGGTGAACAAGTTGGGCGTGGTGATGTGATTTCGGATGGTCCTGAATCAGCGCATGATATTCTGCGTTTACGTGGTGTTAATGCGGTGACACGTTATATTGTTAACGAAGTTCAAGAAGTTTATCGTCTGCAAGGTGTAAAAATCAATGATAAACATATTGAAGTTATCGTACGACAAATGTTACGTAAGGCAACAGTTATTCATCCAGGTGGTTCTCGTCTGCTTGAAGGTGAACAGCTTGAAGTTTCTCGCTTGAAGATTATTAATCGTGAACTTGAAGCACAAGGCAAAGAGCCGATTGTTTACTTGCATGACTTGCTTGGTATTACTAAAGCATCATTGACGACTGAATCGTTTATTTCTGCTGCTTCGTTCCAAGAAACGACTCGTGTATTAACTGAAGCTGCGGTGGCTGGTAAGAATGATGAACTGCGTGGCTTAAAAGAAAACGTTATTGTTGGTCGATTAATTCCAGCAGGTACTGGTTATGCTTACCATAAAGAACGTTTACGTAAACGCGCAATGCCATCAGTCGATGAGGCTCCAACAACCATTTCAGCAGAAGAAGCAACAGCTAATTTAGCTGAATTGTTAAATTCTGCCGAAGAGAATCAATAATTTTTTGAACTCAATTTACAAATAGCACGCATGGCGTGCTATTTTTTTATATGATGTCTAATTTAGAAATGTAAAAAGGAGATAGGGATGTATATTGTAATGAACCGTTTTAAAATTAAACGAGGTAGTGAAGATGCTTTTATTGAAATATGGCGCAACCGCGATAGCCATTTGAAAGAAATGAAAGGGTTTAATCGTTTTTACTTTTTACAAGGAAAAACAGAAGAAGATTACACATTATTTTCTTCATTTGTTGAGTGGGATTCAAAAGATGATTTTGATGCTTGGGTAAACTCACCACATTTCAAGCATACACACCGCAACACAGATAATAGACCAAATAATAAAGATATTTATTTCGACTCAGCACAACTAGAATGTTTTGAAGTTATTTTATAAATCAAAAAACAGTTATAGTCGCAAGTAATAATAACGATAGAGTCTTATGATAAGCAGAAAGCTTTATGAGCAATGACAAATAAGAGTGGAATCTGTTTTTTATAGTTGTCATTATTTTCATTCTACAGGCGTTGCAAGCCAACATTCTAGCTACAGATAATGCTATTTACACAGAACGTTACACATTAAAAAGGTGTAATAATAGACTAAAAATGCTTCAGAAAAACCATTGATTTTATTGAATTTTTTATTTTTAAGCAAGTAAGGTTTCAACTTGCTTGCGTTATGAAGTTTCAGATTTACACTTTCTTCAGTGTCTAACAAACAAATCTTATTATATTTTTTTATGATCTAGTTCACAAAATTGAATATCAAGATTCGCAAATGATCCACCATATAAAATAGCAATCCCTTTTGATTATTATGTT
Source organism: Gilliamella sp. HK2 (assembly GCF_001690265.1). Classification (NCBI taxonomy): domain Bacteria; kingdom Pseudomonadati; phylum Pseudomonadota; class Gammaproteobacteria; order Orbales; family Orbaceae; genus Gilliamella; species Gilliamella sp. HK2. The sequence continues at coordinate 24,032 of NZ_LZGV01000074.1, read as the reverse complement.
TAACTAACTTTGTAACAAATTTCCTCTTTCTGAAGGAAAAACTCTCTATCCACATTCAAACACGTTTGTTTTACGCTTAATCCATCCAATCTAAAATAACAATAAGAGAAATGTATTAGCTATGACCCAAATCAAATTTAGAATGTTTGAAGACAATCTTGAATCAGAGCTAGTTACCCAACAAACTATTAACATTATCAACAGTTGGTTAGTGCAGCATCAAATTATACAAAATGATGTTCAAAAAGCGATGTTATTTTCACATGTAAAAGCGATGGTTGAAAGGGCTAAAACATTAGAAAAACTACCTGAAATCGATCCTGCATTGTTTGATGAACTTTCAGAAGAATCATTAGAGCTGGCACGAAAGACGGTAGCGTTATTTGATAATTTACCAATAGAAGAAGCGTATTTATTGGCAGTTCATTATGAAGTTGCTAAAGCAAATTAAACGATTACTAGACAACTAAAAAACAATAATTAATAGGAGAAATGTTATGGCAGAGGTGGTCATTGTTATCGGCGATAGAATGGGAAAAGGGCAAAAAATTGCCACGGGAATTGATTCAGTAGCAGGTTGCCGTGCAATTGTTATTCCTGGTATGGCTGCAGATATGAAATTAGGTGATGTAATGAATAAGGAAAATGCCGATTTAGGGCTTTCTTTCTGCGGTAGTGGTGGGGCAGGTGCTATTACGGCACAAAATAAATATGGTTACCCACAGCGTCATGGTATGCGTTCAATTGAAGAAGGTGAAACGGCTATCAATGAAGGGTGTAAAGTCCTTGGTTTTGGGTTTATGGATACGGAAGAATTAGGACTGCGTATTGCAAAAGCATTTCTGAAAAAATACCCACGTTCATAAGCGAAAAATGAATATGAAAAAACAAGAACAGATACTTGTGAGAGTAAAAGGCCATGGTGATTCTAAGCAACGAACATTTTCTAATGCTTTAAGTCAGGTTCAGAAAGAAGTATTGAAAAATACTAATAACATTCTGTTGCGTATAGAGCCGATTGATATTCAAGTGGTATCAGCAATAGAAAAGATAGTAATGGAACGTTTTTTATTTATTTTTTTACCAAGAAAAAAGACATTTTATGAAATCACCCTTGATGTATCTGTTAATGTAACTTTTATTGATTTAAATGATATTGAATTTACTTCTAAATAACATAACGTAAAAGGAAAGTTATGGAAATTTTAATTATTGCATTTAAGTCTATTATTATCGGTGGACTTTGTGGTTTTGGAGTTGGTGTTGGGGCTGCTCGAATGTTTCATGCGCCAACGTATCAAGGCATGGGGGCATTTCGTACATTGGGGGAGCTTAACTCATGCGAAGGCGATCCTACGGCGCACTTTTCATTTGGTTTAGGATTCTTTTTTAATGCATGGGCATCATCAGTTGCAGCAGGCTCTTTTACTCAAGATGTCGATCATAGAATCATTCCCAATTGGGGCGCTTCTTTATTGATGATAAAAAATCGTAATCTTGACGAAACCTTACACGATCCTAAAAAAATGGCTTTTGCATGTGCATTTGTTGGTATGGTTGTTGTGTTGTTTTTAAATACGACAACATCTGTCATTCCAGATTCGCTAAAAATTACCGCAACTAAAGTTCTGGTTCCTGCTGCAAACTTGCTAGTTGCAACTGTTATGCCAGTTATTTTCTGGTTAGCCGCATTAGATGCTGGGCGCCGTAGTGGTTTTTGGGGAACATTGTTTGGAGGGCTTGCGCAGTTAATTATGGGGAATGCTGTACCTGGGCTGGTATTAGGGATATTGATTGGGAAAGGTGTTGATGATAGTGGCTGGAATCGTGTGATGAAAATCATGCTGGTGTCTGTCATTATTCTATTTGTTATGAGTGGGTATTTTCGTGGTTTTGATATGAAGATGATAAATTCATTTAGAGACGGTTTATCTTATTGGTTTAAATAATACAGGGAACATGTTATGAACACACAAACAACGATCAATAAAAGTTTTTGGTATGCTGATTGGTCATTCCCTATTATCTGTGGATTATTGTCTGCTGGTATTTTTGCTGGAACGCATACTTTCTATGTATATGGTATTGGTGCCTTTAACGAAATTGCTTTCGTTGCCATGCTTAAATCAGGAATGACTACGGGGGATTATGGTGCAGTTGCGGCTTTTGGGGCTAGCTTTTTATTTGCTCGAGTTATTGAAGGCTCATTAGTGGGTATATTGGATATCGGTGGCGCATTGCAAACCGGTATTGGGCTTGGTATACCTGCATTATTGCTAGCGGGAGGTTATACATTACCTGTTGAAAATTTCTTTGTTGCATTAATAACGGGGTTGGTTTTGGGGATCCTAACGGGTTTAATCATTATTCTGATCCGTAAATTTACGGTTAATGGTGGTTCTGGTTCAACATTTGGTGCCGATGTTATGATGGGTGCGGGCAATGCTTCTGGGCGTTTTCTTGGCCCAATGATTATTTTATCTGCTATGGTCGCTTCCATCCCTATTGGTATTGGTTCTTTATTGGGAGCACTGCTTTTTTATGTATGGAAAAAACCGATCACCGGTGGGGCTATTTTAGGCGCAATGATTTTTGGCGGTGTATTCCCAATCCTATAATATTGATTACTCTCTATAATTTATTCAATTGTAGAGAAGAGTGAAAAATTATGTATGATTTAATTATCAAAAATGCCAAACAGATTGATGAGTCAGTAACCGATATTGCTATTGCTAATGGTAAGATAGTTGCGATGGCTAGTTCTATTATAGGGCAATCTAAACGTGTACTGGATCTAAAAAATAAACATTATATTAGTGCTGGGTGGATTGATTCACACACGCATTGTTTTGCGCGATCCCCCCTCTATCATGATGAGCCAGATTTGATTGGTGTAAAGGCGGGTGTCACCGCTGTTGTTGATGCTGGTAGTGTTGGCGCTATTGATGTTGATGAGTTTTATCAATTAGCTCAGCAAGCAAGTACACATGTTTACTCTTTTTTAAATATTTCTAAAATTGGTTTATTAAGACAAAGTGAGCTCGCCGATATGCAGGATATTGACGCGCCGTTATTTGATGAAGCATTAGCTAAATATCCTAATTTTATTATTGGCATCAAAGTACGAATGAGTGGTAGCGTCGTGAGTAGAAATGGCATTTTACCATTAGTTAAAGCCAAAGAAATGCAAAAAAAGAGCGGTTTGCCTCTAATGATTCATGTTGGTAATAATCCTCCTGAGCTCGATGAAATTGCCGATTTATTAACTAAAGGTGACATTATTACACATTGTTTTAATGGTAAACCCAATCAAATCTTTGATAAACAAAATCAATTGCGTGGTTCAATCAAAAGAGCAATCGAACGTGGAGTGATATTAGATATCGGCCATGGTGGTGAAAGTTTTAGTTTTTCAGTAGCAGAACGTGCTAAATGCTTGGGTATTTACCCCAATACGATTAGCTCTGATATTTACTCTAAAAACCGTCTACATGGTCCAGTTTTTAGCTTGGCTAATGTGATGACGAAGTTTATTTGTCTTGGTTATAGCCGAAAAAGAATTATTGATAGTGTGACACAAAATGCGGCTCAAATTTTGCATATTAAAAATAAAGGTGTTTTATCGGTTGGTTATGATGCAGATTTGACCATTTTTGATATTAAACGGCAAACTATTTCATTATTAGATTCTGAAGGCGAAGTTAGGCAAAGTGATGAACAGTTTGTTCCTTTAGCATCTATTGTCGCTGATACGGGAAAGCATTTGATACGCATTGAACTAACAGAGGAAGGTAGTAAAAATGAGCTCAGAATCTCCAACTAAAAAAGATATTTATAATAAATATCACTTAAAAAAGGTAATTAATGCGTCAGGAAGAATGACCATTTTAGGTGTATCAACTCCAAGATCTGAAGTGATTGATACGGTATCATGTGGGCTAAATGAATATTTTGAAATTAAGGATTTAGTAGATAAAACAGGCCAATATATTGCGCAATTGCTCAATGTTGAAAATGCCGTGGTAGTATCGTGCGCTTCCGCTGGTATTGTTCAAGCGGTTGCAGGCTTGATTACCAAAGATGATCGTGACTTATTATTTAATTTACATTCATCTGATAAATATGTTCCTCGTGAAATTATTGTCCCTAAAGGCCATAATGTTAATTTTGGTGCACCAATTGGGACAATGGTTTCTTTAGGTGGTGGGATTATGGTTGAAGCAGGCTATGCAAATGAGTGTAAACCTGAACATATCGAATCACTAATTAATCCAGATACTGTTGCGATTTTATATGTTAAATCACATCATTGTGTACAAAAAAGCATGTTGTCGGTCGCGCAAACAGCTGCTATTGCTAGAGAATATGATATCCCATTGATTGTTGATGCAGCGGCGGAAGAAGATTTACAAACTTATTATCAACAAGGGGCTGATTTAGTGATTTACAGTGGCGCTAAAGCAATTGAAGGGCCGACCAGTGGTTTAGTCATTGGGCGTCATCAAGCGGTGGAATGGTTAAAATTACAGTCACAAGGTATTGGGCGGCCAATGAAGATAGGCAAAGAAGGTATTTTAGGATTAACAAAAGCTATTGAGCTTTATGTTACCGATCCACAATCAGAAACAGGACAACAGATGGTTGCTAAGATGACCCCATTTATTGAAAGTCTAAATACACTTAAAGGTATATCGGCTAAAGTGGTTTGGGATGGAGCTGGGCGTGATATTGCACGAGCCGAAATAGCATTTGATGCAAGTGTAATAGGTAAAACCGCAGTCGAGATAATTGAACTGATGAAACAAGGTGAGATTGCAGTATATTTTAGAGAATATAAAGCCAATGAAGGCAAAGTTGATGCTGATGTGCGTAGTGTGACATCAACACAACTCGACATTATTTACCAAAAAATTAAAAATATTACTCAAGGAGCACAATAATGCAACTGACTCCAAATTATTATAATGATCGTGTTTGTTTAAATGTATTAGCGAATTCAATTGATAATGCGAAAGCGATTTATGAGGCAGCACAAACTTATGTTGTTGTTGGCATTTTATCTAAAAATTACGCCAATAATGAAGCAGCAATTGCTGATATGAAAAAGTATGTAGTAGCCATTGATAATGCTATTTCAATAGGACTTGGTGCTGGTGATCCTAATCAGTCAATGATGGTTTCTGAAATATCAGCTATACTCCAACCACAACATATTAACCAAGTGTTTACAGGGGTTGCAACCAGTCGAGCTTTGCTAGGGCAAAAAGAATCTATCATTAATGGATTAGTTTCGCCAACGGGAAAAGTTGGCTTAGTCAATATTGCAACAGGTCCGCTAAGCTCAAAATCTCCAGCTGCAATTGTTCCTGTTGAAACGGCTATTGCTTTATTAAAAGACATGGGTGGTAGCTCAATAAAATACTTTCCTATGGGTGGGCTAAAACATAAAGATGAATTTGCGTATGTAGCTAAATGTTGCGCTGAACATGATTTCTATCTTGAACCAACTGGTAGCATTGATCTAGATAATTATGAAACAGTTTTAAAAATCGCCTTAGATGCAGGTGTGAAGAAAATTATCCCACACATCTATAGTTCTATTATTGATAAAGCAACAGGCGCAACGCGCACTAATGATGTCAAACAACTTTTAGCTATCACACAAAAGCTTGTAGGATAAATAATGTCATCTAAAGTGCTATTCTCTTCTCAGCGATTAGCGTATTTATTTGATACCATAAAAAATGAAACGCTGCCACAACAAGAGTTAGCGAATCGTTTTTCGGTTTCTACTCGCACTATTCGCACTGATATTTCAGCACTTAATGGTATTTTAAGCGATTATGGAGCACAAGTTGATTATACCAAAAATATTGGATATCAACTTGTGGTAACCGATCCCATTCTTTATGCAACATTGCCTATCACTCAGGCAATTGAGCGCATCCCCCGAACAAGTAGAGAAAGAGTTTCAGCTTTATTGATTGCTTTTTTAACGCAATCTAATTCAGTAAAATTGGATGATATTGCTGGGAAATGGTTTTTAAGCCGTAGCACGTTGCAAAATGATGTTATTGAGGTTAAACAATATTTAGATAAATACAATTTATTAATCGAAAATCGTCCTTATTATGGTATGCGGTTAGTTGGTGATGAGTTATCAATTCGTACCTGTTTAACCGATATTTTATGGCAACGGCATATGGCTGAAGATTTCATTACGGTTAATAGACTACGTAAAACAGTTTTAAATGATATCGATTTAGAGTATCTTGAAAAAATTCTTCAAAATCAACTTGAACGTTTTGAGCTAAAATTAAATGCTGAAGGGCAAGGATATCTACTTTATAGCTGTGCGGTTTCAATTACTCGAATTAATCAAGGGCATGAGTTACTTGAATATGATGTAGATCAAATTAATACTACTGTTATCAGCGCAGTGACTCAAATCTCTGAAGATGTTTCCTATTTCCTAGGCAGTGTGCTTTCCGATGCGGAATTTAATTATTTATGTGCTCAGGTTATTTCTAGAACGGTTATGGAATCGCCAAATCAGGCACAAAGCTTAGCAATGGTTAAACATATATTATCTTATATTAATGATACGTATCATTATAATTTATTAGAAGATAAGAAGCTAAACCAAGATATATTAATACATATTTCATCAATGTTATCTAGGATTAAATATCAAATTCGTACAACTAACCCTTTATTACATGAAATAAAAAAGTATTATCCTTTTGCTTATGATATTACGCTGTCTGCTCTTGCTAATACCGAAAAGTATACTGGAGCAAAAATGACAGAAGATGAAATTAGCTACTTAGCGGTACATATCGGTGTAGCATTAGAGCGTAATTATAGCGCTGGGCATGAAAGATGTGCGCACATTTTACTTGTTAGCGAGCTTGGTAATGCAGCATTGCGTATGATTGAGGCAAAAATTAAAAGGGATTTTCCTCATATTAAAATAAATCGCACACTTTCTTATCGAGAGTATGAACAGCTTTCCAATATTGAAGAAGATTTTGTTGTTTCAACTGTTCGTTTAACAAAAAAAAATAAACAAATAGTTAAAATTTCACCATTTCCTACATCTTATCAGCTTGAACAATTGGGACGATTGGCAATGATAGATAGAAAGATGCCTTATATTATTGAGCGTTTTTTTAGTGAAAAATTTTTTCTAATTATTAACCAACCCATGACCCAAGAGGAACTTTTTAACAAAGTTTGCAAAAAACTTGAACAAATGGGGTATGTTGATGTTGATTTTTACCCTTCTGTTATTGAGCGAGAGGCAATTGTTTCTACGCTATTGGGTGAAAATATTGCTATTCCTCACTCTGTTGGGTTGCTGGCTAAAAAGACGATAGTAACTACCATATTGGCTCCACAGGGGATCGTGTGGGATAAAAATCAAGTTGCCTATGTTATTTTTTTATTGGCAATTAGTAAAAATGAATATGAAGATGCAATGCGTATTTATAATTTATTTGTTAACTTTGTCAAAGAAAAATCCACTAAGCGTTTATTAGATAGCAAAACATTTAATGATTTTCGTGCAATTGTCAAAGATAGCTTTGGTCGATTGTCATAATATAATGTCTGATTAGTTTATTTATTGTTTTTGTCTTAAATCGTGTTTTTAGCAAAAATTTTCTAAAAATAAAAAAATATTCAGAATAAATATTAAGGTAATAATCAATAGCTAAAACAAATTATCTTGCTTATGCCCATTGACGAAACCATGATTTAAAGGTAATATGCGCGCCTTATGGCATTGTGTAGTTTTTAGCTACGCTAAATAAATTTTTAAGGTAGTATGCATATCTTATGCAAAATAGATTACCATTAACTATTGACCCGATTAAAGCAGCACAAAAACGACTTGATTATACTGGATATTATCCACTTCAAGCGATAAAGAGGGTTGAAAATCCAAAAAGTGATATCGCCTGTAGTTTATCTTTCCATTATGATGAACAAAAGCTTTGTGTTATCGCTATTGATGCAAAAATGACGTTAGAACAAACTTGTCAACGTTGTTTTGAACCTTTTGTCACTGAAGTTCATGTGATGAATAAATTTAGTCCTGTTAAGAGCGATGCTCAAGCAGAGGCACTACCGGAACATTATGAGCCCGTTCTGATGAACGAGTTTGGCGAAGTAGATATATTAACGTTACTTGAGGACGAAATTATTCTCTCGCTACCGATTGCGCCGGTACATGATAGTAAACACTGCGAAGTGTCAGAGGCAGATATGGTATTTGGTGAAATTCCAACTGAGAATGAAAAAACAAATCCATTTGCAATTTTAGTTAGTTTAAAGAATAAGGGGTAAATCCATGGCTGTTCAACAGAATCGTAAAACTCGTGCAAAACGTGGTATGCGTCGTTCTCATGATGCATTAACTGTTGCTAATATCTCAGTTGATGAATCAGGTAAAACACATTTACGTCATCACGTAACCGCTGATGGTTATTATCGTGGTCGTAAAGTGATTTCTAAATAATTACTAAGTAATTATTTAGAAATTCTCAGGTGACATTTTGGATAATCTAACCATTGCGTTAGATGCTATGAGCGGGGACTTCGGTCCTCGTGTTGTTGTTCCTGCTGCAATACACGCACTGAATTGTTATCCAAATCTATCTATCTTTCTGGTGGGATGCCCAACAGAAATCAATCTTTTTTTACCTAAAGAAAAAGCAAAATTAATTACTCAATATCAACAAGAAGGTCGGTTAATATTAACGGAGTCGACTACAGTTATTGCCAATGATATGAGGCCTTCTTATGCAATTCGTCATAGTCAAGGATCCTCTATGAGAATGGCGCTTGAACTAGTTAAAGAGAATAAAGCTCAAGCATGTGTAAGTGCGGGTAATACTGGCGCGTTAATGGGCTTGTCAAAACTATTATTACGTTCATTAACTGGTATAGATCGCCCAGCACTTGTTGCCACAGTTCCTGCATTAAATAATCAAAATACCGTAGTATTGGATTTAGGCGCTAATGCAGAGTGCGATAGCAATATGTTAGTGCAGTTTGCGATAATGGGCGAAATTTTAGCTAAAACAGTACTTAAGATTGACCATCCCCGTGTCGCGTTACTTAATATTGGTGAAGAAGATAGTAAAGGTTTGGATAAGATTCGTTTAGCGTCTTCTATTTTAAAATCAAATAACCAAATGAATTATATTGGCTATTTAGAAGGTAACGAACTTTTAACAGGTAAAACAGATGTACTTGTTTGTGATGGTTTTGTGGGTAATGTAACGTTAAAAACAGTCGAAGGTTTAATAAAAATTTTTATGTCTTCGTTTAAATTATCCCTATCTCATCATTCATTATTAATGAAATTATTAAGTAAATGGCTACAAAGAAAGATCGCGAAAAATTTTGGTTATTTAGATCCTGGAAGATATAATGGAGCTTGCTTGCTTGGACTTCGAAGTATTGTGATTAAAAGTCACGGTAGTGCCAATCAAAAAACATTTTATGCAGCAATAGAACAAGCTATTTTGGCTATACAAACAAATATACCAGAGAAGATTGCAATGAGTCTTTCTTCCGCACTACCCAAGAGCGAATAATTAGATGTATACAAAGATATTAGGAACTGGGAGTTATCTTCCAAAACAGATAAGAACTAATGCAGATCTTGAAAAAATGGTCGATACTAGTGATGAATGGATCACAACGCGTACTGGTATTAAAGAAAGACGTATTGCAGAACCAAATGAAACGGTAACGAGCATGGCTTATGAAGCCGCAATGAATGCAATTGAAATGGCCAATATTGATAAAGAAGAAATTGGTATGATTATTGTTGCAACGGCAACCTCGGTCAATGCATTTCCAAGTTCTGCAACAGAATTACAGGCCAAATTAGACATTGGTGATGTTGTTGCGTTTGATGTATCTGCAGCTTGTTCTGGATTTATTTATGCACTTGATATTGCAGATAAATATATTAAAAGCGGCGCTATTAAATACGCTTTAGTCGTTGGTTCAGATATGTTAACACGTGGCGTGGATCCAAATGACCGAGGAACCATTATTATTTTTGGTGATGGTGCAGGGGCAGTTGTTGTGGGCGCATCAGAAGAGCCTGGTATTATCGCTTCACACCTCCATGCTGATGGTCGTTATGGCAATTTATTAAAGTACCCATATGTTGATCGTCGTAATATGGACGATCCAGTCTATATGACTATGCATGGTAATGAAGTATTTAAAGTTGCAGTTAAAGAGCTTTCAAATTTGGTTGATGAACTTTTGGTTGAGAATGCGTTTAACAAAGCCGATTTGGATTGGCTTGTGCCACATCAAGCAAATTTGAGAATTATTTCTGCGACTGCTAAACGACTAGATCTGGACATGAGTAAAGTTATTGTTACATTAGATAAGCAGGGTAACACCTCAGCTGCCTCTGTGCCTTGCGCTTTAGATGCTGGTGTGCGAGATGGACGAATTCAACGAGGCCACTTAGTTTTGCTAGAAGCGTTTGGTGGTGGATTTGTTTGGGGATCAGCACTAGTTAGATTTTAGTTTGTTTTTATAATCAAGGATTTAATAATGACCAAATTTGCAATGGTATTTCCAGGACAAGGTTCACAAGCTGTCGGCATGTTAAAAGAACTTGCTGATAATTATTCAATTGTGAAATCAACTTTTGATGAAGCTTCTGAAGTACTCGGTTATGATTTATGGGAGCTGGTACAAAAAGGCCCTGTAGAAGAATTAAATAAAACATGGCAAACACAACCAGCGCTACTTGCTGCTTCTGTTGCAATATTTAGAGTATGGCAAAGTGTCAGTGGTCCTCAACCTGCTTTTATGGCTGGTCATAGTTTAGGAGAATATTCAGCATTAGTCTGTGCTGGTGTTATTGACTTCAAAGATGCAATAAAATTAGTTGAATTACGAGGTAAATTAATGCAAGACGCTGTGCCAAGTGGCACAGGTGCAATGTATGCCATTATTGGATTAGATAATGATTCAATTAATAAAGCATGTGAACAAGCAGCTCAAGGTCAAGTTGTTGCTCCAGTAAATTTTAACTCCCCAGGTCAAGTTGTTATCGCTGGGCATAAAGAAGCCGTTGAACGGGCTGCTGCATTGTGTAAAGAAGCTGGTGCAAAGCGAGCTCTACCACTTGCTGTTAGCGTGCCATCTCATTGTGCGTTAATGAAACCTGCAGCAGATAAATTAGCCAATACATTAAACGATATAGAATTTAGTGCGCCAAATTTTGCAGTTATCAATAATACTAATGTTAAAATTGAAACATCAGCTGAAAAAATCAAAGCTGCACTAATTGCTCAGCTTTACAGCCCTGTTCGTTGGACTGAAACTGTTGAAGAAATGGCGAAACAAGGTGTAACGCTTTTAGTTGAAGTTGGTCCTAGTAAAGTGTTAACAGGACTAACTAAACGTATTGTTGATACCTTGTCTGGTTGTGCTGTTAATGATAAAGCTTCATTAGATGCTGCATTAGAAAATACTAGATAAAAGATAAAAAATAAAAAAAGGGGTTGTTATGAACTTATCAGGAAAAATTGCGTTAGTAACTGGTGCAAGCCGTGGAATCGGTAAAGCGATTGCAGAAAAACTAGTTGCTTGTGGCGCAACCGTTATTGGTACAGCGACAACAGAAAAAGGTGCTGATGCCATTAGCCAATATTTAGGTTCACATGGGAAAGGCTTTGTTTTAAATGTGACCGATGAGACATCAATTGAATCTGTTATTGCGGCAATTAAAACTGAATTTGGTGATATTGATATTCTAGTTAATAACGCTGGTATTACTCGTGATAATTTATTAATGCGAATGAAAGAAGATGAATGGCAAGATATCTTAGATACAAATTTAACGTCTGTTTTTCGTTTATCTAAAGCATTATTGCGCACAATGATGAAAAAGCGTTATGGCAGAATTGTCACTATTGGCTCAGTAGTGGGTACAATGGGTAATGCTGGTCAAGCTAACTATGCTGCAGCAAAAGCTGGTTTAATTGGTTTTAGTAAATCATTAGCGCGTGAAGTTGCATCGCGCGGTATAACTGTTAATGTAGTTGCACCTGGTTTTATTGCAACAGACATGACAGAAGCATTAACTGATGAGCAAAAAGCTTTAACATTAGCACAAGTACCTGCAGGGCGTTTAGGTGAGCCAACTGAAATTGCAAACGCTGTAGCATTTTTGGTCTCCGATGAAGCATCTTACATTACTGGTGAAACTTTACATGTCAATGGTGGCATGTATATGGTGTAATTGCCTAGAATAGTGTAAAATGAATCAATATATTGAGGTTTTGTATAAAAAATAAGCAATTGGGTTGAAAAATGATTGGCATCTTTTTCAACATTTTATAAACTTACATTCACCGCCACTTTCGGCGATATTTATAGGAAAAAAAAGAGTATGAGCACTATTGAAGAGCGAGTTAAGAAAATTATTGTTGAGCAACTTGGTGTAAAAGAGGAAGAAGTTAAAAATGAATCTTCTTTCATCGAAGATCTTGGCGCTGACTCTCTTGATACAGTTGAATTAGTTATGGCTTTAGAAGAAGAATTTGATACTGAAATTCCTGATGAAGAAGCTGAAAAAATCACAACTGTTCAATCAGCAATTGATTATATTACTGCGAATCAATAAGGTTTAGCAGAGTTTTCATAATAGGCGGTCATATGATCGCCTAGTTTGCATCTACCTATTTAATTCTAAATGAAAGAAAAGCGGTATAGATTGGCAGAAAACTCAAAATAAAATTTTCAATGATTCAAATTTCATTTCAATCCTTTCCTGGAGGACAATGTGTCTAAACGCAGAGTTGTTGTTACTGGAATGGGCATGATATCTCCTGTAGGTAATACAGTTGAATCCACTTGGCAAGCTTTACTCGCTGGGCAAAGTGGCGTTGAACTCATAGAACACTTTGATACAGCCCCTTTCGCAACACGCTTCGCAGCGATGGTTAAAAACTTTAATGGCGAAGATTATAATATTTCACGCAAAGATGCTCGTAAAATGGATTTTTTTATTCAATACGGTATTGCTGCGGGTATGCAAGCAATGCAAGATGCGGGCATTGAGATCACGGAAGAAAACGCTGAACGAATTGGTTGCGCGATAGGCTCAGGTATTGGTGGACTTGGGTTAATTGAAGAAAACCACAGCGCATTAGTCAATGGTGGGCCACGTAAAATTAGCCCATTTTTTGTTCCGTCAACAATTGTTAATATGATTGCTGGTCACTTATCCATTATTTATGGATTAAAAGGACCTAGTATTACTATTGCCACAGCATGTTCTTCTGGTGTGCATAATATTGGTCATGCAGCACGTATGATTGCCTATGGTGATGCAGATGCTATGTTAGCTGGTGGTGGAGAGAAAGCTAGTACACCACTTGGTATTGGTGGTTTTGGGGCTGCTCGTGCCTTATCAACTAACAATGATAATCCTAAAGCAGCAAGTCGCCCTTGGGATAAAGATCGTGATGGCTTTGTGCTAGGAGATGGTGCAGGAATTATGTTCTTAGAAGAATATGAGCATGCCAAAAAACGCGGCGCTAAAATTTATGCTGAAGTTGTTGGTTTTGGTATGAGTGGTGATGCTTATCATATGACTTCTCCTCCTGTGGATGGCAGTGGTGCAGCTTTAGCAATGAAATGTGCACTTCGTGATGCAGGTATTAACCCTGAGCAAGTTGGTTATATCAATGCTCATGGCACTTCGACACCAGCTGGTGATAAAGCTGAAACTCAAGCTGTAAAAAGCATATTTAAAGCAAATGCCAACAAAGTTATGGTTAGTTCAACTAAATCAATGATAGGGCATTTATTGGGTGCTGCGGGTGCAGTTGAGTCAATTTTTACTGTACTTGCATTGAGTGATCAAGCCGTGCCACCAACAATTAATTTAGATAATCCTGATGATGGTTGCGATCTTGATTATGTTCCACATACTGCTCGTCAAGTTAAAAACTTAGAATACGCACTTTGTAATTCTTTTGGTTTCGGTGGAACTAATGGTTCAGTGCTGTTTAAGAAAATCTAATATCTTATTATCCACCAATAGGTTATTATTGGTGGGATATTTTTAATATAAATTTTCACTGATAAAACTTATAATAAAAATGGCTTCCCTCTTTTATTTTCAATTAGAACTCGTAATTAAAGAGAATAAGAATATTTTCCCTGCTTGTGTTATAATTGCAAACTAATTTTATAGCTTAATTTTGGTAATTATGGCGCAACCTAAATTTATTCACCTTCATTTGCATAGTGATTTCTCAATGATTGATGGGATTGCCAAAGTTGGCACATTAGTAAATGAAGTGAGCAAGTTACAGATGCCCGCTTTTGCGATCACTGATTTTACTAATCTTTGTGGACTAGTTAAGTTTTATGGCTCAGCAATGTCTAAAGGTATTAAACCGATCATTGGTGCCGATCTTGCTATTAGAAGCCCCCAAATGCCTGATGATATTTATCGTTTAACTCTGTTAGCGGCTAATAATCAAGGGTATCAAAATCTTACTTTATTAATTTCTAAAGCTTATCAACGAGGGTATATTGGTGATTTTCCCGTTGTTGATAATGAGTGGTTGATTGAGCATCGAGCTGGGTTAATTGTATTAGCTGGGCGTGAAAGCGATATTGGTATTGGCATTGTTCGCAATAATCAAATTATCATTGATAATGCGATTAATTTTTATCTTGCAAATTTTCATGACCATTTTTATTTTGAATTAGTACGAACTAAACGCAACAATGAAGAACTATTTATTCATCGTGCTGTAAGTTTGGCCGAACAATATTTGTTACCAGTCGTTGCAACTAATGATGTTCGATTTTTAAAAGCTTCTGATTTTGAAGCGCATGAGATTCGTGTTGCTATTCATGATGGCAATACATTAGATGATCCTTCTAGGCCTAAAAATTACTCGGCAGAACAATATCTACGCTCAGAACAGGAAATGTGTGAGCTATTTTCTGATATTCCTGAAGCCCTTGAAAATAGTGTTGAAATAGCAAAGCGTTGTAATGTTTCTATCCGGTTGGGAGAGTATTTTTTACCTAAATTTCCAACTGGCGATATGTCAACTGAAGACTTTTTAGTGCATAAATCGCGTGAAGGATTAGAAGAAAGATTAACGTTTTTATTTCCTGATCCTGAAATCAGAAAACAAAGAAGATCTGAGTATGATGAACGTTTAGAAACGGAATTAACTGTTATTAATCAAATGGGTTTTCCTGGCTACTTTCTAATTGTTATGGAATTCATTCAATGGTCAAAAGATAATGATATTCCTGTAGGACCAGGGCGAGGCTCTGGTGCAGGTTCTCTCGTTGCGTATGCTTTAAAAATTACCGATTTAGATCCACTTGCGTTTGATTTGCTTTTTGAACGTTTTCTAAATCCAGAACGTGTTTCAATGCCCGATTTTGATGTTGATTTTTGTATGGAAAAACGCGATCTGGTTATTGATCATGTTGCTGATATGTATGGGCGAGATGCTGTTTCCCAAATTATAACCTTTGGTACTATGGCAGCTAAAGCGGTAATACGGGATGTTGGTCGAGTGCTTGGACATCCTTATGGATTTGTTGATCGTATTTCTAAATTAATACCTTTAGATCCAGGCATGACTCTCGCTAAAGCTTTTGAAATTGAGTCTCAGCTTCAAGATTTATATGATAATAATGAAGAAGTTAAATCATTAATCGATATTGCACGCCAATTAGAAGGCGTAACTCGAAATGCAGGTAAGCATGCTGGGGGAGTAGTTATTTCCCCAACTAAGATTACTGATTTTTCACCAATTTATTGTGATCCAGAAGGTCATCACCCAGTTACTCAGTTTGATAAAAACGATGTTGAATATGCAGGGCTTGTCAAGTTTGACTTTTTAGGGCTAAGAACATTAACCATTATTGATTGGGCCATCAAAATGATTAATGATCGCCAGCTTCGAACTGGAAAAGAAAGAGTCGATATCACTAGAATTCCTTTAGATGATGAAAAATCGTTTGAATTATTGTTAAAAGCTGAAACCACAGCTGTATTCCAGTTAGAATCTAGAGGGATGAAAGACTTAATCAGACGGTTAAAACCGGACTGTTTTGAGGATATGATTGCTTTAGTTGCACTATTTCGCCCTGGTCCATTACAATCAGGTATGGTAGATAACTTCATTGACCGCAAACATGGTCGAGAAGAGGTTTCTTATCCCGATATTAAATATCAACATGAATCATTAAAACCTATTTTAGAGCCAACATACGGTATTATTTTATATCAAGAACAAGTTATGCAAATCGCACAGACCTTATCAGGTTATACACTAGGCGGTGCTGATTTACTACGTCGAGCTATGGGTAAGAAAAAGCCCGAGGAGATGGCAAAGCAACGTTCTGTTTTTAAAGAAGGGGCAGAAAAACAGGGCATTGATGGCGAATTGTCAATGAGAATATTTGATCTGGTTGAGAAGTTTGCTGGGTATGGTTTTAATAAATCTCACTCGGCGGCATATGCACTTGTTTCTTATCAAACGTTATGGCTAAAAACTCACTATCCTGCCGAATTTATGGCTGCGGTTATGACTGCTGATATGGATAATACTGATAAAATTGTCGGTTTGGTTGACGAGTGCTTACGAATGGGATTAAAAGTCAACCCTCCTGATATTAACAGTGGGCTTTATCATTTTCATGTAAATGATAAAGGAGAAATTGTTTATGGAATAGGTGCGATAAAAGGTGTTGGAGAAGGACCTATAGAGGCAATTGTTGAAGCACGTAATAGTGGTGGGTACTTCAAAAATATTTTTGAGCTTTGTGCCAGAACAGATATGAAGAAGGTTAACCGCCGTGTGCTTGAAAAACTCACTATGGCAGGGGCTTTTGATAAATTAGGACCCCATCGAGCAGCTATTTTACATAGTATCAATGATGCAATGCAGGCAGCAGATCAATATGCTAAAGCGCAACATATTGGTCAAGAAGATATGTTTGGTGTGTTGGCAGAAGAGCCCGAACAAGTTGAACATGCTTATGCTGCGGTTCCAGAATTGCCTGATCAAGTTTTGCTTGATGGAGAACGTGAGGCTTTAGGGCTTTATTTAACAGGGCATCCTGTAACGCAATATTTAAAAGAATTAAATCGTTATACAGGTGGGCTACGAATTAGTGAAGCATCGCCGACAGGATGGGGAAAAGTGGTCACTTTTGCAGGTATTGTAGTAGATGCTAGGGTTAGAATTACCAAAAGAGGGAACAAGATTGGTTTATTTACTTTAGATGATCGTTCTGGTCGAATTGATGGTATGCTTTTTGCGGAGTCTTTAGAAAATTTTGGGCATTTACTTGTAAAAGATAAAATTTTAATTGTGACGGGGCAAGTTAGCCATGACGATTTTAATGGTGGCTTTAAAATGTCGGTGCGCGATATTGTCGATTTAAAAGATGCTCGAACTAAATATGTAAAAGGATTGTCCATTACGTTAACGGAAAACGAAACAAATCAAGCAATATTACAACGTTTGCAACAGTTGTTAGAACCTTATCGGCATGGAAGTGTACCTGTTAACTTATATTATCATCGAGACGATTCTGTTGTGAGGATCCAATTTGGCACTAAATGGAGAATTATCCCGGAAGATGCTTTGGTTGTTGAACTAAAGACTCTACTTGGTGTTGAGCGTATAGAATTTGAGTTTGAATAAATCAGATAAACTTATTAATAATAGTAAGCATTATAAATTTATTGAATAAATAAAGTTATATTTCAGTCAATGTGAGAGACATAATAGTTGAAGCCTAATAATACAAATGTAGGTGGCTTCAATGAGTGTTACATAGTAGAATTGATTTAATTTTATCTTAAGAGTTAGTCAGTATATTGTATTAAGTAGTGTATTTTTTTAAAATACCGAATAAATTAAGAGGCAATTACAAGCGTTATGAATAATTTTTTGGAATTTGAAAAGCCGATAGCGGAATTAGAAGCAAAAATTAATTCCTTGAAGAATATAGATTCGCAACAAGTAGAATTAGATATTAATTTAGATAAAGAAATTAAGCAATTACATAAAAAAAGCCGTGAGTTAACAAAAAAAATATTTGCTAATTTAACGCCTTGGGAAATTGCGCAACTAGCTAGACATCCAAATCGTCCTTATACATTAGATTATATAAAAGAAGTCTTTACCGATTTTGATGAATTGGCAGGTGACAGAGCCTATGCTGATGATAAAGCAATTGTTGGTGGGATCGCACGTATTGATGGGCGCTCGGTGGTAGTTATTGGGCATCAAAAAGGCCGTGAAACAAAACAGAAGATTTATCGGAATTTTGGTATGCCGGCCCCAGAAGGTTATCGTAAAGCTTTACGGTTAATGCAACTAGCTGAACGTTTTAAATTGCCCATTATTACTTTTATTGACACTCCTGGGGCTTATCCTGGGATTGGTGCCGAAGAGCGAGGTCAAGCAGAAGCTATTGCGCGTAATTTAAGAGAAATGTCACGCCTTAAAGTTCCTACTATTTGCACCGTCATTGGGGAAGGTGGCTCTGGTGGAGCGCTAGCGATTGGTGTGGCAGATAAGGTTAATATGCTTCAATATAGTACTTATTCTGTTATCTCACCAGAAGGTTGTGCTTCTATTTTATGGAAAAGTGCAGATAAAGCACCAATTGCTGCTGAAGCCATGAATATGACGGCAGATAATTTATTAAAATTAAATTTAATTGATTCAATCGTGCCAGAGCCTTTAGGTGGCGCTCACCGAGATTATGCTACTGTATCTGTTTCACTTAAAAAACAGCTGCTTAGTGATCTTGATGAGCTTGAAAATATGGATTTATCTACACTACTAGAAAGGCGATTCCAACGTTTGATGAACTATGGTTATGTAAGGTAATTTTAAACTTGGAATGCTATAATGAAAAAAACGGCAGGACTACTGCGCATTTTTAATGCAACAAAATACTCTTTAAAAGGCTTAAAATCGGCGATCAAATATGAAACAGCGTTTCGCCAAGAGTTCATTTTATTGGTTGTGGCTTATATTATCGTAATGCTGGTCGATTTTTCTATTTATGAACGAATTTTGTTATTGGGGTCAATTGGTGTTGTGATGATTACAGAGTTAATTAATAGTGCGATTGAGTGTGTTGTTGATCGCATTAGCACTGAAAGACATGATTTATCTGGTCGAGCAAAAGACTATGGCTCAGCCGCAGTCTTTTTATCGTTATTATTGGCGGTTATTTTGTGGGTTTATCTATTTTCTTGCCATTTTTTTTCATGATTTTTTACTTAAGCATAGGTTTTCTGAATGTGTTTGATAACCAATAACAAAAAGTTATTCCGTAACTAACTCTTTAATGATGAAACTTCCCGTTTTGTGAATGTTTAAGGTGGTTTTCAACCACGGCATGATTGTAAGCATTTGTTCATGTAATTTCCATGGCGGGTTAATCACTATCATTCCTGATGCAGTCATGCCTTTTTGATTATTATCAGGTTTGATGGCAAGCTCAAACTGAGAAATACGTTTAATACCTAAATTAACAATATTATCAATCATTTTTTGCGTTTGGGTACGAGATACCACCGGATACCAAATTAGATAGACACCTGTAGCAAAACGTTTATAAGCTTCAAATAGTGCAGCAGGAATTTTTTGATAGTCATCTTTTATTTCATAGGAAGGATCGATTAGGATAATCCCTCGCCGTGAACTTGGTGGTAACTTTGATTTTAATTGTGCAAAACCATCTTCACGTAATACTTTTGTTCGTTTATCTTTATTAAATTCTTGTCTCAATAAGGGGTAGTCTGTTGGATGTAATTCGGTAAGATTAAGTTTGTCTTGCTCGCGTAGTAATTGTTTAGCAATTAAAGGCGAGCCAGGATAATATTTTAATTCATCAAAAGGATTATAGCGCTTTAATACTGATATATAGCTATTAAGCAATTCCGGAATATTAGCTTGTTGCCATATCAAATTAATTCCTGATAAATATTCGCCTGTTTTTTCGGCATGTTCGCCTCGTAATAAGTACCTTCCTGCGCCAGAGTGTGTATCTAGATATAAAAAAGATTTTTCTTTTTCTTTTAATGACTCAATACATAGTGTTAAAACTACATGCTTTAGCACATCAGCGTGATTGCCTGCGTGATAACTATGGCGATAGCTTAACATTATAAATTCTCCTTCTTTTTTTGTTCATTTTTTTGCATATAAAATGTCGTTAAAGCTAAACAAAGAAGGCAGGGGCACTCCATTAACTCTTCGATTAAATCTTTTCGTTCTTTTGCTATAACTAAGAATTCATGCCCCATACGATGATGCTCAGCAATATCAGCTATTCCTAAGAATAGAAAAGCTAAAAATATATGCCAAACTGGAATTTGTTCAAATTTGTAGCGACGTGCAATTTCTTGGCGAATAGTTGGTAAAAACATACTTAGTATTGGGATAGCGATTAAAGTGCTAGCAATAATTTTATAATAAAAACGTGGCACATCGGGAAAGAAATCTCTTCCCCAGCTAATTCCCCGCCCAAAAAGCATAAACCACCAAAATATTGTCCAAATCCAAAATTTATATAGTTGTGAATGTTCAGCTACTCGCTGAGCATAATAATAAGTGTAGCCACACATGAATAATAAAAAAAGTGATTGAACATGTTCAATAAGAGTGACGGTAAGCCCATTGTATAAAGGTATAAAGAAATTGCCTGTAATGTAAAGAATAATACCAAGAGTAAGAATCAACAAAGAGCTTTTATAAAAATGGAAATCTAATTTACACATACAATATCTTAATATTAAGTGACGTTTTTGAGTTTGAGTATAGTACCGCATTTGCGGCATAAATAACTAGTGTTATTCTTTTGGATTTTATTGTGCCTTATTGATGTTAAGTGATGTTGTTGGCACTGGCAGTAGTATAAATGAGTGTTGCGCTTTACCTGAAAATGATGAGTTGTTGAAGGTGTCTTGTCGAAAATTTTTGACATAACATATTGCCATTCTTTACCATGTGGTTTGACTCTGCCAAATTCTTTAAAAACAATGAGATGAGCAAGCTCATGGGGCACGACTTCTTCAATAAATTGGGTGCCATTTTCTAGTAACATAACTGAATTAAGTTGAATTTCCCAACGCATTAAAAGCGCACTACCTGCAATGCTACCTTTGGGTTTGTAGATGATGTTAGGTTCTTTATATTCGGTATGTAAAAATTGATTGGCTTGCATTAAGTGAGTTCTTAAACAAGCCATTATTTGATTATGTAAATAAATTGGTATGCGCTTATAATCCTGCTGCATCGCGAAGTAGTGCTGCCTTGTCAGTTTTTTCCCAAGGAAAAATATCTCGGCCAAAATGACCATAACTTGCCGTTTGTTGATAAATTGGTTGAATAAGATCAAGCATTTGAATTAATCCATAAGGTCTTAAGTCAAAAAATTCTTTAATCAATGAAACAATTTTATCGTGATTGATTTTTTCGGTACCAAAAGTATTGACATAAATTGATGTAGGATTTGCAATACCAATTGCGTAAGATATTTGTAATTCACATCGGTCAGCAAGCCCAGCAGCAACAATATTTTTGGCAACATAGCGGGCAGCATAAGCCGCTGAGCGGTCAACTTTTGACGGATCCTTTCCTGAAAATGCGCCACCGCCATGGTGCGCAGCACCTCCATATGTGTCCACTATGATTTTGCGGCCAGTTAGTCCACAGTCTCCCATTGGTCCACCAATAACAAAGCGTCCCGTTGGATTAATAAAGTATTTTGTTCTTGCTGTTAACCATTGAGCTGGTAATGTTGGTTTAATGATTTCTTCCATAACAGCTTCATGTAATGCTTTTTGCTCAATATCTGTGGAGTGTTGTGTCGATAAAACAATTGTATCAACACCTTTGATTTTTCCATCTTCATAAATTAACGTGACTTGGCTTTTGGCATCCGGTCTCAACCAAGGAAGCGTGCCATTTTTTCTAACTTCTGATTGTCTGCGCATAAGCTCATGTGCATAAGTAATTGCCGCAGGCATTAAGTTTGGCATTTCGTTTGTTGCATAACCAAACATAATACCTTGGTCACCAGCGCCTTGCTCAAGTGGATTTTGCTTATCTACTCCTTGATTAATATCTGGAGATTGTTTGCCAATTGCATTAAGAACAGCACATGAATTAGCATCAAATCCCATCTCTGAGCTAGTGTAACCAATATCATTAATGGTTTTCCGAGTTAACTCTTCTATATCAACCCAAGCTGAAGTAGTAATTTCTCCACCGACTAAAGCCATGCCTGTTTTTACATAGGTTTCACATGCGACTCGTGCTTTTGGATCTTGTTTTAATATAGCATCAAGCACTGCATCAGATATTTGATCGGCAATTTTATCTGGGTGACCTTCTGAAACGGATTCTGAAGTAAATAAAAATTCTGACATGGAATACCCCCCTTAGCATTATTTTTGTATATTGCTTAAAATATAATATTCGGCTTTAATCTAAATAACTATTTTAGCAGTTTTACCATCTAGACGTCTAGCCAAATAATTGTCATAGATAAAATGTAATGCTTGTTTAAATAAAATGGCTTGCATTAATTTTTAATCAATTTACGATATTGCGGTTTTTGAATTATCTAATGACCTAGAGCTAAAATGAATATTGTAAGTCGGGCACCTTCAGTGCTAGTGTTTGATTCAGGTATTGGCGGATTATCTATTTATAATGAGATCTATAATAAATTGCCGAATGCGCGTTATATTTATGCATTTGATAATGAAGAATTTCCTTATGGAGATAAATCACCGACATTTTTAATTAATAGAGTCAATTCGGTTATAGAAGCTATTACTAAATTTTACTCAATTGATTTAGCGATTATTGCATGCAATACGGCTAGTACTATTTGTTTGCCGAGTTTGCGTTCTAAATTTTCTTTTCCTATTGTTGGTGTTGTACCAGCAATTAAGCCAGCTAGTCAAATAACTAAAAATAAATGCATAGGACTATTAGCGACAAAAGCGACAATCAAAAGATCCTATACTGCCAATTTAATTCAACAATTTGCGCCTAATTGCAACGTTGAGCTACTTGGTTTATCTGAATTAGCTCTTATTGCTGAAAATAAGCTGCAAGGTATTGCCGTAAATATGCAACAACTTAAAGATTTATTACAGCCATGGATCTATTTACCAATCATCCCAGATACAATCGTATTGGGTTGTACTCATTACCCATTTATTAAAGATGAATTAAAGATCATTTTCCCTAATGCGACCTTTATTGATTCAGGTAGTGCAATTGCGAATCGAGCTTATAATCTGCTAAATGAAAAATTTCACCTTAATAAAATTCAAGCGCCATTAAAAGAAAATATTATTATCAGCACAGCACATAATCAATATGTTGAAAAATTAGCTTTGAAATTAGCTAAATATAATCTCAATAATTATCAATGCATTAATGTTCATGGTGTTTAAAGAGTGTTCATTCAAATACGTAATTGGATATTTTTACTTGCCAAAAAAAATGAAGTCCCTATAATGCGCATCCACTGACACGGCGTCAGCGAAAAGCTGAGGCAAGTTAGTGAAAAAAGCAAGATCAAAAATTTTGAAAAAAGATCTTGACGAATAAAAAAGGTTAGCGTAGTATACGCAACCCTTGAGACAGCGAAGTAAATTAACGGAAGGTTGATTGATTTAAAAAAAGCTGTTAGCTCTTTAAAAATAAGAAACAGACAATCTGTGTGGGCACTTGCGAGACAAAAGATTAAAGTCTACGGACTAAAAAATTAAGTCTTGATAAGTGACACTGAAGATTCATTTGAATATGTCAGAGACAGTTATTGAGCATCAAACTTTAAATTGAAGAGTTTGATCATGGCTCAGATTGAACGCTGGCGGCAGGCTTAACACATGCAAGTCGAACGGTAACATGAGTGCTTGCACTTGATGACGAGTGGCGGACGGG
>NZ_LZGV01000073.1:0-36700 GCF_001690265.1 Gilliamella sp. HK2 | reverse complement strand
AATTTGTTGCTTGCTTTAAACTTTGCAACTTATTGTTTAGTCATTGTGCATTCTAATTATTTTAACCCGAGCTACCTATTTTATTAAAATAGCTTTATATGGCTCAAATAATCAATCTTATAAAGGTCAAATAAAACCATAGATAATAACTTTTCCAATGTTTTTTATTATGCCATGTTTATGTTTTTATTGGATGATGAATATCGTTACTAGGAAATCGCTGAAAGAAACTAGAAAATTAAAAGTAATTGGAAAGCCAAGAAAGAATACCTTACCAGTAACTAGTACCGATAAGATAATAAAACTAAAAATATAAAGTATAGATTTTAGATAATTGTAACATCCGCTGCTGCAGGTCCACGAGGGCTATCTTGGATAGAGAATTCAACTTGTTGACCTTCACCTAATGTCTTAAACCCATCGCCAGAAATTGCAGAAAAGTGCACAAATACATCTTTACTGCCATCAGCAGGGGAAATAAAACCAAAACCTTTACTTTCGTTAAACCATTTAACTTGACCAGTTTTCTTAGACATAATAATCTTCCTATATAAATAAATTAATCTTAGCCACTATAGGCTATATACAAAAACATAAAACTTCGATTACTTACTAACACTAAGAAGAAGATACTGAAGAAAACTAATCTTTAAGACATAGTAAACTACAAACTACATATATCGAAATGTTACAAAATAAATCCGCATGTCATATGCTTGGTACTATTTACTCATAATTAGTTTATTAATGCAAGGAATCTTTTTAAATTTGTTGATTTTATTATTAGTTATAACAATTTATCATGTTATATTAGGTGTATAACATGATAAATTTTATGATATTAATCTTTTCCCATTGCTTGAGATTTTTTTATCGTTGCTTCTACTGCATCAATAATAGCCGATCTAAACCCTTTAGCTTCAAGCATTTGTACACCTTCAATTGTTGTACCTGCAGGAGAACAAACCATATCTTTTAATTCGCCAGGATGTTTGCCTGTTTCTAATAGCATTTTTGCTGAACCAAAAACAGCCTGTGCTGCAAATTTATAGGCTTGCTTTCTTGATAATCCGCCTTTTACGGCTCCATCAGCCAATGCTTCAATAAACATAAAGACAAATGCAGGAGAAGAGCCGCTAGCGCCAACAACAGCATCAATTAAATATTCTGGCACAACTTCAGTTTTGCCGATACAGTTTAGTAACGTTTCTACAATAGTTAGCTCTCCATCAGTTACTTCGGTATTTGGTGTAATGGAACACATTGCCGCATTAACTAAAGCGGGTGTATTTGGCATAACTCTAACTATTTTTTGTTCATAGCCGATACATTTTGCAATTGCTCTAATAGTAACTCCAGCAGCAATTGAAATCACAATTGTATTCTTTTTTAATTCTTTCTGAATATCTGTAAGAACATCTATAATCACATTAGGTTTAACCGCAATAAAAACTATATCGGCCTCACGAGCAACATCTCTTGCTGAATCGAGATCATTTACTGAATAAGTTTGATTAAGAACTTGACCTTTTTCCAGATGATGATCATAAACATAAATTTGTGTTCCTGGCACAATATTACTACCCAAAATACCTTGCAGTATGGCATTTCCCATGTTACCTAAACCAATAAAACCAATTTTTTGTTCCATTTATTTATCACCTTTTAATATCAATGCTTTTTCACAATTATAGAATATTTTTTTGATACAAAACTCACTTTTTAACAATATAGTTTATTGTTAACTATATTCATAAGTATTTTTAAATCTAAAACTAATTTCTATTAAAGTGTGTGATCAATAGTTGTTAAACATTTTACTTTTTAAATAAGAAAAGTAGCATTTGCTGGCGTATTGTCTAAAAACTAATTAGCAATCAGATTAGTTCTTAGTTTACATCTGTATGAACTTTATTGATTATCTAGGCAAAAAATTGAGTTCTTTACTTGCCTAAATAATCATGATTAGATCTGTTTTAGATGATAACTACAAATTAAGGAGTAACGCAGGCTACTCTATAATCTTGATCTGAATGCCCTCTATCACCAACAAGCCCATTATTAGCCTCTACAACAAAATTAGTGCCCTTGTATTTTTGATCTGATGTCCAATAATATGCACGGTTAGTTGCATCCTTCCACTCCGGATCACCTACTTGAAAAAACTCCCAATCACTGTCTTTGTAGTAAATTTGAGTCATACGCCCCCATTCGCTAAGTAATCCTCCCATCCAATAACCATTTTCTTTATAACTAATTTTTCGTAAATAAGTTTCGTCTATTATACCATTTTGCCAATCAACACTTCCTGCTCGATTTGAATTAGAAAAGTCCAGTACTTTAATTACACGATACCCACCACCATTAAAACTATTACAAAACGTTACAGCATTTTGATACCCCCCTGCACCACCTTTTTTAGCCACATACCAACGCTCTAGTTTAAAACTATATAATGGTTCATTGTGGGTACCATGCAATGAAAAAACCGAGGGCTGGAAAGCACTAGGGTTATTTTCTTTAGGACCAATTAAAGTCATTTTAACTAAACCAGTAGGAGAATTATTTTCAGCATTTAATTTTAATGTCACTCCCCCTTTGCTAATTGTATTACCATTTGCATTAATAAATTCTTGTGCTTTCATTCCTGCAACACTCAAATAAAAAAACAAATTATGGGAGCCTGTGGTTGGAAAATTTGCGCCAGGATTAGCTGGATTATAAGCATAAAACCCCCTATGTTTATTCCACTCGCCATTTCCTGCGTTAATAGAAGAAATCGCTCCATCATAAGGGATTTTACCTGAATGAAAATCAAATTCTAAATTCGGTTTAGCATAACAAAATTTAGGCTTATCAATTTTAGGGTAAATATAATAGGTATGTTTCCCACCTGTAAATTTACCACTTTTTGATGGTATACCATATTGAGTCACTATTTCAATATCATCTAATTCTAAGGTCAGTTTATAAGGCGCATCACACCCATTCAATACGCTATTTGAGTTGTTTTTTACATAACTAGTTATATCTTGACCTTCCAAATTTTGCCAGTTAATAATTAATTTACTTGTGCTTGTGTGATTAAGGTTATCGCCATCATCATCTTGCCAATAACCATTATTATCAATAACTTCATCGGTTAATATATTTGGATAGTTTTTAAATGGTACCAACGTTTTTATATCAGCAAAAGTAACAGATTTTTTATCTAACATTATCGGACTTTCCATACTTGATCCATCTTCTAATGCATTAATAACTTTATTATCAGGTAGCATAATTGACAATAATGGAGAAACAGAATCAGCATGCGAACGTCCACCATCAGAAGTTAAGTATGGCGCACTACCATAAATCTCTTTTGTTGTTACAGCAGATAAAATTGATGCCACGTTATTAGATATTAGTAAACCGAATAGCGCCATCATAATTTTGAAAACATTATGTCTAATATTTAAAAGAATATGTATTAACTCAAGAATATTACCATATGCTTTAGTTATTTTTATTAAAAATACAGGTTTTATTTGTTGTACAAAATTTAAAAATATTATTAGGTATGTATTATGATAAGGAAAGCACTGGAAAACCTTAAAAAAGGATGAAATCCATAATGGTAGTGTTAACTTTCGACATTGTTCAATGTGTGTGCCTGTATTATCATTTTATCATTTTTCTTCCATTTTTTCAAGTTGCAGCTTCATAACAAATTTTATAATACCTAGACTAGGTGAATCGCTTTCATAAATAGAATATATAAGAATCGTTCAATTATAACTAAAAAGCACACAGTTAAAAAATAAAAAAAACTATTTTTTGTAAAGATCTACTTTTATTTATTCGTTGTTATCATTCAAAAATTAGATTGGCATAGAACTGTATAATAGCTAATCCCTAATTATCAGCCATAATTTGCATGCCATACTGTTGCCCGGTCTGCATAATCGAAAAAATTTGTTTAATTTTTCCTTCACTAATCAAATTACTAATAGCCGGTGTATTGATTAGAATTTCAAACAATGCTTTACGTCCTTGTTCGGTAGGCACTAGTTTTTGGCTTATAACAGCTTTTAAACTGTTAGCTAATTGTGTACGGATAAAATCATGTGAGTTGCTTTCAAATACATCAATCATACGATTTATGCTTTGAATAGCAGAATTTGTATGCAAAGTAGCAAAAACTAAATGACCAGTTTCAGCGACAGTTAATGCTGCTTGAATTGCGTGTTTATTGCGTAATTCACCTAATAATATAATATCAGGATCTTGTCTTAAAATACTATCAATAATGGCATGATCAAAATAGGTAAGTTCTCTTTGCTGAACTAATGAATTTTGACTTTGGTAGATAAATTCAATAGGATCCTCTAGAGTAATAATGTGCTTAGACTGGGTCAAATTGATGTGCTGAATTAATGATGCAAGCGTGGTTGATTTACCACTTCCAGTCGAACCAGTAACTAATATTATACCTGTTTCGTACTTGATTAGTTTCTTAAAAACCTCTGGTGCGCCTATCTCAGATAGATCGGGAATATAATTTTTAATTATTCGAAATACAGCTGAAATGCCCCGTTGTTGATAAAAAATATTGACCCTAAATCGACCTATTCCTGCCGTTTGATAGGCCAAATCAATTTGTCTATTTTGTTGTAATTGTTTTTTTTGTACTTCATTCAGTAACTTTAATAATTCAATTTCTAAGTTTAATGGTAACAATTTTTCTTTTGATAAAATCTGTAGTTGCCCATTAATGCGAATCCGTACAGCTTCGCCACTTGAAAGATGCAAATCTGAAGCATTTTGCGTTACACTAAGCGCTAATATGGAGTTTAACATTACAATTAACCTAGTAATTATTAATTGGGAATTAAAATGAATACAATACATGACAATTTATTAGCTATTAGAAATGAAATTGAAACAATCGCATCAAAATGCAAACGAGATCCCAATACAATAGAACTTATTGCAGTTAGTAAAACTAAACCAGTACAACAGATCACAGAAGCAATAAGTGCTGGACAATTTTCTTTTGGTGAAAATTATGTTCAAGAAGGCATAGAAAAGATCCAATATTTCAAAAAAACTATGCCATCCCAACTTTTAACTTGGCATTTTATTGGGCCTTTACAGTCGAATAAAAGTAAATTAGTGGCAGAAAATTTTGACTGGATGCATACCATTGATCGCTTTAAAATTGCTCAACGTTTAAATGATCAGCGTCCTACATCCATGGCTAAATTAAATGTACTAATTCAAGTCAATATTAGCCAAGAAGCCAGTAAGTCAGGAGTTGCTCCTGAAGAAGTTGCGGGTTTAGTAAAACAAATTATTGCGCTACCCAATCTAAATTTACGCGGATTAATGGCCATTCCTGAAATAGAAGATGATTTTGGCAAACAATTAAATGTCTTTACCAAAATGCAGAAACTTTTGCATTCTTTACAAGCTGATTATCCATTTATGGACACATTATCCATGGGTATGAGTAGCGACATGCAAGCTGCGATTGTTGCAGGTAGCACGATGGTTCGTATTGGTACTGCTATCTTTGGGGCAAGGCAGTATTTGTGATATATTGCCAAAATATATTTAGTTAAGGAGTTTTAAATGACATCACTTTATTTTTTAGGGAAATCGGTCTTAACGGCATGTTTATATATTTTAATTTTACGGTTATGGATGCAACGGGTACGTGTGAATTTCTATACCCCTTTTACCCAATTTATTGTTCGCATTACTCAGCCTGTTATTGGCCCATTACGTAAAGCTATTCCTTCAATTGGACGTATAGATACCGCCACTTGGTTGCTGTTATACCTATTTGCATTGATTAAAATTATTTTTATTTGCCATTATGGAATAATTAACACGCCGATTTGGTCTAGTGAATACCTTCTCTATGCTCTTGCAGCAATAGCTCATGCGTTTGGATATTTATTATTTTGGTTATTGTTATTTCGAGCAATTTTAAGTTGGATTAGTCGCGGACAATCAAATGCTGATGAGCTTCTTGCTCAGTTAACGGAGCCTTTTATTGCACCTATACGACGTATTGTGCCACCAATTGGTATGATTGATATTTCATTTATGATTTTTGTGTTTATTCTGATGTTTTTAAATAGGTTCGCTGTCGATATTTTTGGCTATTTGTGGTTGTTGCTTTAAAACAAAATAAAAGGGAGCAATAGCTCCCTCAGATTATCTGTAAACATCAATATAATTCACAGTATATTTTGTAAAAAATAATCACATTTTAGTATTTTTTATATTTATATTATTTTGGCCTTTTGATTGATAACGTGATGGCCAAATTTTTTCAACAGGAACTTGCAAATATTCAGAAATAATTCGCTCATATTTAGGGCAATGTCGATATAATGCATTCCTCAAAGTATCGGCCTGCAATCCGCTAGCTCTCGACAATGCTCTTAAATTCCCCCCTCTTATTTTAATTTCGCCTACAACTCTAGATGGTGTCCAGTCTTGATCTTGTTCTCTCATTATGAGATCCTCTATTAGTTAAACTTTTGCTATTGTAAAGATTATCGGTATTACAATGCTCAAAATATAAGAAATCACCTAGCAAAGAATAACACATAAAAAAACGAATTAAAATAACAAAAACAAAAAAACACATGGAAAGGGACAGAAAATGACCAAAAGCAACGCAAAAAAACAATATGAAAAAGAAAAAACACGAGCACTAACCGATACAGGAGTAATTAATTTTAGGAATAGATTAAATCTAGTATTAGAAGGCATATCAGGTAATGCCTTTGCTAAAAAAGTTGGTATGTCGGAAGCTGTAATACGGGATTACCTGTCAGGGAAAACCTATCCAGCATTAAATAGGCTAGCTATTATTGCCCAAAAATGTGATATTCCGATTGAGTGGCTAGTAACAGGTAAAGGAGAATGTCGTTTATTGCCAGAATCCAAACGTCGCAGTTCTGTGCATATCCCATTCCACCATCTAAACGAAACGAATAATTCTTATTCACAAATTGAATCAATTCCTTTTGATGTTAACTTAATAAAACATCAATGTTGTGACTACGAAGACTTAACTGCGGTATGGGCAAAAGGTGATAGTATGGAGCCTACAATATCAAATCATGATATACTTATTATTAACAAGGCGCATTGCAAACCAATTGATGGCTACTTATATGCAGTGGAATATGAGGATCAAATTAGTATTAAGCGCATTCAAAATCAAGGTGCTAATTTAGCGTTACTTTGTGACAACCCTAAGTACCCTGCTATCATTGGTGATAAATCTGAACCTCAAGATTTTAAAATTATAGGTCTTGTTGTTTACTTATTAAAAGATCTTAACTAATTCTAATTAACCTTTTAAATAATAACAGCTTTATGAATTTGATAGAATAAAGCTGTTTTAATCCATTACCATCTCGTTTTTTTCCGTGCCAAATAAAACATCAAAATTTTTGGAAAATGAGCATTTTAGTATAAAACTAGCGCAAAAACTAAACTAACATGACAATCGCTACTAGCATAACTTTATGCTTTTTTCCCTAATTATGTTAAAATTAGCATCAAATTTTTTGATTAATTTTACCTATTAATATAATCATTATGCCAAATATAAAAACTCAAAAAAAAGTCGTTGTCGGTATGTCTGGTGGCGTTGACTCTTCTGTCTCTGCTTATTTATTACAACAACAAGGATATAATGTTGTTGGATTATTTATGAAAAACTGGGAAGAAGACGACACAGAAGAATATTGCTCAGCCGCTGCTGACTTAGCAGACGCCCAAGCTGTTTGTGATAAATTAAATATTAAACTACATACTATTAATTTTGCTGCCGAGTATTGGGATAATGTTTTTGAGCATTTTTTATCTGAATACAAAGCAGGACGCACACCAAACCCTGATATTTTATGTAATAAAGAAATTAAATTTAAAGCATTTCTTGAATACGCAGCTGAAGATCTTGGTGCTGATTACATTGCAACTGGACATTATGTGCGCAAACGAGAAGTAGATAATAAAGTTGAGTTACTGCGAGGTATCGACAACAACAAAGACCAGAGTTATTTTCTCTATACTCTTAGTGAATCGCAAATCCATCAAAGTTTATTCCCCGTTGGTGAACTTGAAAAACCTGAAGTGCGTAAAATTGCACAGCAACTTGGTCTAGCTACTGCAACTAAAAAAGACTCAACTGGTATCTGTTTTATTGGAGAACGCAAATTTAGTGACTTTTTAGCACGATATTTACCCGCTCAAGCAGGTAAAATTCGTACTGTCGATGGCGAGGTGATTGGTCAACATCAAGGCCTTATGTATCATACGTTAGGACAACGAAAAGGCTTAGGAATTGGTGGACTAAAACAGGCAGATGACACGCCATGGTATGTTGTTGATAAAGATCTAACCAATAACGAATTGATTGTAGCGCAAGGTCATGACCACCCGGCACTTTTTTCAGACGGGTTAATTGCTCAGCAACTACATTGGGTTGACCGTAAAGTGGTAACTCAACCATTTAATTGTACCGTAAAAACACGCTATCGCCAACAAGACATAGCCTGCCAAGTTATTCCATTAACTGATGACAAAATCAAAGTTATTTTTGATAGTCCTGTTGCAGCTGTAACACCAGGTCAATCAGCAGTATTTTATAACGGCGAGGTATGCCTTGGTGGTGGTATTATAGAAGAACGAATAAAAAGCAGTAAGTAAGGAGTTCTAAAAAGTGAATAATAAATACCATCATATTGCTATTGCGCTTGCTGGTGCTGTACAAAGCGCAATATTAGTGCCTCAACTTGCTAACACGGGTGTTTGCAGTACTATAATTTATGAACAAGCAATAAAAAGCGTTTTTAAAATTACGCCAAAGACTACAGACGATGTTTATGATGGCATTGAAAACATCAAAACAGGATTACAAACATTAATACAACTATTATCATCGGGGCAAAAAGAACAAACCCAAATTATTCGTTACCTGTTTGGCACACTTAGCATTACAAGCAAACTACTAAAAAACAATGACGCATTAGATAAGATAGATCAGCGATTAAAACGTATATCATCACTTTATCCCGATATAAGTGATGAAATTGTTAGAGCGCATATTGATGACCTATCTTATTCTTTAGCAGGAATTTATTCTGATATCATCAGCCCTATATCAACTAAAATTAAAGTGATTGGCAAAGTCGAGTTTTTGCAAAACACATTAGTGCAAGCTAAAGTAAGAACAGCGCTTTTGGGTTGTGTTCGATCCGCCATTTTATGGTATCAAGTTGGTGGCAATCGTTTTCAACTTATTTTTAACCGCAAGCGCATTTGTAGCGCTGCACAACAGCTATTAGAGCAAATTAATTGAGCAAACTAGCTTACACTTTATAACTGATATTTCAAAATAGCAACGGAGTTAAACCGATGGAATTATCTGCACTTACAGCCCTTTCACCCATTGATGGGCGTTATGGCGAAAAAACAAGAGAATTACGCACCATTTTTAGCGAATATGGTTTATTAAAATACCGTGTCCAAGTCGAGATTTGTTGGCTACAAAAATTAGCCTCACAAGCAGATATTTTAGAAATTCCAGCCTTAAGCCAATCAGCTATCGATCATCTGAACCAAATTATTGAACAATTTAGCGAACAAGATGCAAATCGCATTAAAGAAATTGAAAAAACAACCAATCATGATGTCAAAGCGGTGGAGTATTATTTAAAAGAAAAAGTCAGCAAAAACGAGGAATTACACGCAATCAATGAGTTTATTCATTTTGCCTGCACATCAGAAGACATTAACAACTTATCTTATGCATTAATGCTAAAAACAGCTAAAGAGTCTATCTTAATCCCCTATTGGAATAAGCTAATTGATAACATCAGCGCACAAGCAAAAGCTTATCGGGACTTACCACTACTTTCAAGAACACACGGTCAACCAGCTACCCCCACAACAATCGGTAAAGAATTTGCCAATGTAGCTTACCGCCTAAAACGCCAGTTAAAACAGTTACAAGAGGTTGAAATACTGGGGAAAATTAACGGAGCGACAGGCAACTATAATGCACATATTGTAGCTTATCCACAAGTAAATTGGCATAAATTCAGTGAAGATTTTGTCTACTCGCTAGGACTAAAATGGAATCCTTATACCACACAAATCGAACCTCATGACTATATTGCAGAATTCTTTGATTGTGTAGCACGCTTTAATACCATTCTAATCGACTTTGATCGTGATATTTGGGGCTATATTGCATTAAATCACTTCAAGCAAAAGACTATTGCAGGTGAAATAGGATCTTCTACAATGCCACATAAAGTTAACCCGATTGACTTTGAAAACTCAGAGGGCAACTTAGGGCTTGCCAATGCTATCATAAAGCATTTAGGCAGCAAATTGCCAATTTCTCGCTGGCAACGCGATTTAACTGACTCAACAGTCTTACGTAATCTTGGAGTTGGCATTGGCTATGCCATTATCGCTTACCAATCAACTTTAAAAGGGTTAAATAAACTTGAAGTCAACGAGGCTTATTTACTTGAAGAACTTAATTGTAATTGGGAAGTGCTTGCCGAGCCTATCCAAACAGTTATGCGTCGTTATGGAATAGAAAAACCCTACGAAAAATTAAAAGAATTAACTAGAGGGAAACGTGTTGATGTACAAGACATTAAACAATTTATCGACTCTTTAGCGTTGCCCGAAGCTGAAAAAATGCGATTAAAACAGCTAACCCCAGCTAACTATATCGGTTACGCAACGAGTTTTGTTGACAAACTATAATAATAACCACTTAAATCTAATAAATAGCCTGAAACGAGCTACTGCAAACCTTTCAGGCTGTAAAATAAACTCATTAATTGAGTCAAATAAAAGTATATAATTTGTAGAGATAGGAAACTGTAATTGAATATCCGCATTGCAACACGAAAAAGCCCTTTAGCTCTATGGCAAGCTAATTTTGTTAAGCAACAGCTATTAGCTGCTCACCCAAATTTAACGGTGGATTTGCTCCCTATGACAACTAAAGGTGACGTATTACTTGATAGCCCACTATCAAAAATTGGAGGAAAAGGCCTTTTTGTTAAACAACTAGAACAAGCAATACTAAATAATGAGGCAGATATTGCTGTCCACTCGATAAAAGATATTCCTGCTGAGTTTCCCGAAGGGCTAGCTCTCACGACAATTTGCAAACGAGATGATGTACGTGATGCGTTTATTTCAAATAAATATTCAAACCTAGATGAACTACCCAATAATGCAGTGGTTGGCACATCAAGCTTACGACGTCAATGTCAATTGCGAGCTAAATATCCACATTTACAAATTAAAGAACTTCGAGGTAATGTCGGCACTCGTTTAGCGAAGCTCGACAATAATGAGTATGACGCAATTATTTTAGCTGCAGTTGGCTTAAAACGGTTGGCATTAGATGGCAGAATCAAACAATATATTGATACCAGCTTAATTTTACCTGCTGTTGGACAGGGTGCGATTGGCATTGAAACAAGAACAAATGACAAGCAAATATTAGATATTCTTTCAGTGCTTGATGATAAAAATAGCCACATTTGTATCCAAGCTGAAAGAGCGATGAATAAAGCCTTACAAGGTGGTTGCCAAGTCCCCATTGCTTGCTATAGTCAATTAAATAATAATACCTTATTATTAGAGGGCCTTGTTGGATGCATTGATGGTTCTAACATAATCAAAGCCTCGTTAACTGGTAGTTTAACCGAAGCAGAAAGGCTAGGACAAGAGCTAGCAAATTGCCTGCTAAAACAAGGTGCAAAAACAATATTACAGGAATTACATCAAAAATGATTTTTGTAACCAGACCCTCTCCAGAGGGTGAAAAGCTTGCCCAACTATTTAATCAAGCAAACTTGCCAGCGCAGCATCTCCCATTTTTTAAAATCTCACAAGGAAATGAGCTTCTAAATTTACAAGAACAATTCAATAATCTTGTACCCAACGATATAGTCATTATTGTTTCACCGCAAGTTACGCATGTTATTAATGCACATTTTTCAAATCTAATATTGCCAACTAACATTCGTTATTACGCAATAGGCAAAAAGTCAGCACAATTATTCAGCCAATTCACTACAGCTAAAATCAACTATCCCGAAAAAGAAAATAGCGAAGGGTTATTGGCAAAACTTCAACAAGAATCTGTACAAAACCATACCATTTTAATTTTATGTGGCAATTCGGGACGACAATTATTAGCACAAACATTAACAAATCGAAAAGCTAAGGTTAAATCTATAGCGTGTTATGATCGCAAGCCAATCAACTATCCATCGAATATATTCTCTAGAAATACTGAAAACCAAATTATCATTATTACCAGCCTAGAACACTTAATCCAACTTGAGTTATATAGCAATCTTAAACATAAAATGCAGGTTAATCTTGTTGTCACAAGCCAACGAATCTTTGCAAAAGCCAAACAACTTAAATGGCAAAAAATTCTACTGGTCAATAGTGCCAATAATCAAAATCTGTTTGAGGCTGTAACGATAAACCATGCTATAACGACATAATAAAAATAGATTAATACGATGTTTATATGCCAAGTAAAACCATTAAAGGTACAAGATGAATGATCAATAAATACTGAGAAAAATGGTACTCGACTTCGAGCTAGCTGTTGTGGATCTAAAAATAAAATCAACTCAATTTAATAATAAACAAGCTACTTAAAAATAGTATATGATCTTTTTTCAATAAAAGAATAATCAAAATTTATTTAAAACAAGATTAACTCTGTGTCATAATGCCAATATAAATTTCTAATAAATCTAAATGAGGTCATTTATGCCACCAAAATACTATGGCGCCAATGCAACACTATCAACAATAAACACAACTTCATTTAGCCAACCATCAACAACTGCGACTCAAAATGAAGCAAATAAGACTATGAAAGAAGACAAAAGAAATTCAACAGACCCACAACCTTATCCACCTGTAGAATCTAAGGCTCAACCCAAGTCAATTAACAACAACGCCAACAGTAGCTGTACCCCTACTTCAAAGCTATCGATAATTGCTATAGCATTAACCGTTTGCTTAAGTGGTTTTGGTTTTTATTATGGTCATCAGCAAATTAAGCAGCAAAAAAAGGTCATTTCGACATTGCAAACTGAATTGGCAAATTTAAAACAAACAACAAAACAAAGCATCACCAATGATTTACAAGATAGTATTAACGATGCAATCAATAAGCAAAACCAACAATTTAACTCGTTAGAACAGCGTGTTAAGCGTGAGCTTGACGATCAGCAAGAAAAGCAACAGCAATTAAGCAATCAATTTAATGATTCATTAAAACTTACCGAACAAAACTTGCAAAAAATTAATGAACGCTTAGCTGCTATGTCCACCACCGATCACAATGTTTGGTTAATTTCACAAGCAAATTATTTAGTACATTTAGCAGGTCGTAAAATATGGAATGACCAAGATTACACATCAGCACGATTACTACTAAAAAGTGCAGATCAAAGCCTTGTACAAGCTGAGGATCCAAGCTTACTACCTGCAAGGCAAGCTATTGGTAAAGATATCAATTCGCTCGCTCAAGTAAGCTTTATTGATACCGATGGTATTATTATTAACTTAATTGGTCTGTCAGAATCAATTACCGAATTACCTTTAGTTGGTAATTATAAAGATATTGACCTTGGTATGACGCTATATAGCGAAGATACTACCAATGCAAACAGCTATAATGATAAATCTCAAAATGTTGATACCACCAGCAATACTGTACAGGCGAATTCTAATAATGTAGTTGATAACAATAATAATGAGTTATCATCATCAATTAGTGAGTGGTCCAGCAATTTGTTAAGCAGTGCTAGGACCTTTATGGATAAATTCATTACTATTGAAAAACTTGACGATAAAGATAACAATTTTAAAGCATGCTTAGAACAAGCTGGCAAAGATGAAAAACAAATCACAAAATGCCAAATTTTAAAAGCACCACTGAGTTTAGAACAATCACTATACCTGCGTGAAAACATTCGTTTCCGCCTATTGATTGCAGCACAAGCAGTACCAAGGCATCAAGAACTTATTTACCAACGAGCACTTAGCGATGCCGCTATTTGGGTTAATGCCTATTTTGATGGTAATGCGCCAAGCGTGAAAGCATTCATTAATGAACTTGAAAGTTTACAAAATCAATCTATCAGTAATCAAAATGTCCCAGAAGGCCTAGCTAGCATCGGCGAGCTTGAAAAACTGATGCAAACCCGTGTTCGTTCAATGTTAGCAAAATAGGAGAATAATGATGATAAAAATACTAATTATTTTCTTAGTGCTAGTCGGTGGATTGTTTCTTGGGCCATTATTACAAGGGCAGCAAGGCTCAGCGGTATTTGAATTTGCTAATTATCGTATTAGCATGTCGTTTAATTCATTTATGATATTTGAATTAATTGGGTTGCTTTTCCTTTACCTAATTTATTGTTTTTTTAGTAAAATATTTAGTTCTAAAACGGCATTAGGCAATTGGCTAAGCTTACATTCACCCAAAAAATCAATAAAACGCATTGAACAAGCACAAACCTTATTGCTTGAGGGCGATTATAAGCAAGCTGCTAAACTTTTTGTAAAAAGCGCTAAAGGGGCAAAAAATATCACTTTATCGTATTTGCTTGCAGCCCAAGCTCAAATCAATAATAATGAATTAATTGAGGCAAATCAATCTCTTGAGCAAGCTGCTAAAAGTTGCCAATCAAAAGATTTATTTACCTTTCAATTGGTACAGATTCGCTTACAAATAAAAAACCACGAATACACTGCTGCAAGAATGACATTGAATCAACTATTAAACGAAAAACCACGCAATGGTGAAGTGCTTAGACTAGCTGATCAACTTTATTACGAAATGGGCGATTATCAAGCAATCATAGACCTATTGCCAGCAATGTATAAAGCTAAAGCGTATAGCGAATTGCGATTAGATCAGCTTAAACAAACAGCCTATATTGGCCGAATTAAACAACTTTCAGCTAGCGATGATCCTCAAGCGCTAGTAAAATGGTGGCACTCACAACCCCGAGCCATCTTAAATAATATTACTTATCAAAAAGCGGTAGCCGATAGTTTTAATCAATTAGGCCAAACCAATGAGGCAGAAAAGTTATTAAAGTCGATAAATAAGCTAGAACCAAAAGAAAGAACATAAAAGCGCACAAATAAAAAACAGGGCAAATGCCCTGTTTTTTATTTGTGAATAGCCTTTATACATCGTAATTAGAAATTAATTATCGAATAACGTAAAATCAAACAATAAAGTAACGAATTAACGCCATAAAGCATATACCAGCAACCACAATACACATTAAATTTTTGGTTACAAAAGCAATAATGACAGTTGGAATTGTTGCTAAGCAATACTCTATATTAAAAGTAGGAAACTGTCCTTGTTTTGCTACAAATAAATTTTGCACAAACAGTGCAGTTAAAATACATAAAGGTACATACGACAAAAACTGAATTACACTATTAGGTAGCTGCAATTTCCGAACCAATAAAAATGGGATAATTCTCGGCAACCAAGTCACTAACCCACAACCGAAAATAATTAATAAGCTATACATTGTCATACATCACGCTCCATTGCCATCCCCATAAAACAACCGATAAGCGTACTGATTAAAATAGCCATTTCAGGAGATACAAAGCGCATTAACAAAATAAGCGTAACCGCAACCGTTAGCATTGCTAAAATTCGATTTTTAAAATGCTTACTTTTATCACCAATTAATTGCAAATATAACAAACCAATAAACATGGCTACTAGAGCATAATCTAAACCGAACAGAGCAGGATCGGGTAACCATTCACCAATTAAAGCACCCAATAAGCAAGATAAAATCCAAGTAGTATAAGCGGTTAAGTTAAGTCCATGCATCCAAGCTGCGTTAATAGGCTCTTTATTAGCAATAGCATTCATAGCAACAGCAAAAGTTTCGTCAGTCAATAAGCTACCAATACCAATATTATTAAATAGCGAAAACTTGCGAAAAATGGGGGCTGTTGCCATGCTCATTAAGAAATGACGTGAATTAATTAAAAAAGTAGTAAAAATAATGGCCGAAATGGGTGTCGCTACCATCATTAATCCAGCAATAATAAATTGTGCTGCACCAGCATAAACGATGATAGCCAGCAACGTAACTTCAAATACTGACAAGTTTGCTGATTTGCCCACAACGCCAGCCGCAATACCAATACCGATGTAACCCAATAATGTTGGAATACAGGCATAAACTCCATCTTTAAATGTTAATGACATAACAACCACCTAAAAATAAACATTGTATTATCGTAAATTATCAATAAGCGCAAAGTATCAGCAGTTTGCTTGAATATAAAAATAAATGCAATGAGTTATTCATTGATTTGCGATATTTTCGATTTTGCAAAAACGCACCTATTGTTAGAAATTAAACCAATCAACAATAGGTAAAATAACAATTAAGAATGACTGCTTTATCTATAGTTTATTACGCTAAAATAAAATGCAGTAGCACAATGTAACTGCATTTCCTCTGCTTATAATATTTGTGCCAAGATATTCAAAGCAAAAAGTTAACTATAGAACTCTACTTTCCATTAATACAAACCGCTCTTGAATATTGAGCATGATTAGGACGATCGCCCTTTATCTGTCGAACATTGGATATTACTACTCACGGAAAACTACGTTTATTAGGTTCTCTTAATTCAGCAATATAGTAAGCAACAAAATCGTCAACAAAAAAACTACTATTTGGGTAATATCCCCATCAAATTACCCCACTCAGTAAATAAACCACCCTAGCCTTACGATAATCTAAAATTAGTACCTTTACCCCAATATTTGGGGTATGCGTTAGTGAATTCTGTGCCATCCTATTGAATCGCGATATGCTTGTGCTTTTTCTCGTATAAAATACGCCTCAACTTTAGATTTTTTAAGGATATACCATTTATCAATCTTAAAACTATACACGGTTTTTGTTTTTTCCTTGCTGCATAATAATAAATGTGGTTGGCACTGCACTAGCTGCGGTTGTTTTGCTTACATCATGTGTTGAGCCGACTAACTCTATCTTTGGCACACCGTCAGAGTCATCGCTAATAATTAAACTAATACTCGAATTTGCTGGGGTTTTTGCTATAGCTAAATGAAATGGCAACACATTTTCAAACAAAAAAATTGAGGGATAAGTGTTTTTTAATTCGACAGGAGGCACGTAGCATAGCGAAGAATGTCATCGTTTATTATTATACCAATAGGTATAAGCCGAAAAAATGTGTTATAGCTCAGTTATGGGATTGAAACATTGACCTTTTACAAACTTTGTTTTAATTGTTTTCAATGTCGCTTCGGCTACTGTATTATCATAAGGTTCCTCTTTCTTGCTTAATGAATGCGGGATATTAAATGCCTTAAAACAATTCTCCAATAACCGATAATCTGCCTATCGAGTAAATTCACTAAAATACATAAATAATGCCAAAGTTGGTTAATTCGAATATAAGTTCAATCCGCAACAACAATTTGCTTTATAACAACTTAACGCAAGTAAGGAAAATAACCGAAGAAGGATTAACGATTTATAACACCGAAAGACCGCATGAGGCATTACACAATATGATACCGATTGAATATAAAACACTAAAACAGGCTGTTTAATTTTCTACGTGAGTTGTGTACTAAGTTTGGGGGGTATTTACACGCCAATTCTAAATTGGAAAAGATAATAACGAACTAGTTTATTGTAGAGTGTGGCGATAGTATTTCTTGCCCCCTTTTAACGGGTAAATGCGCAAACTCTGGCGCAGAGAGCCATAAACCACCATGCGTTTTATGGATATTTATAGATCCAAGTAATATTGGGATAATTTGCAAATGCTTGGGGAAAGAGATAAAAACCACTTAATGTTGGAAAATGAGTATACTTCCATTCAACATTAAAATCAGGTTGGAATTTAATAATAGAATCAAAAAGTAATGTTGTGCAATAAAGATGGGGTTGTTCTCTTGGTGCTAATATAAAAGCTTCTCCTTGTTTAATTAGAAGGTCATTGGCAATTTGCGATCGCTGCACATCAGACAAAAAATTAGGTCTTGCTATAGCATATTTTTCAGCTAATTCAGGAGTAATAAATTCGTTTAAGGTTGACACAATTACTTGATTGAGGCGATTATTATCATCACTTGTTGTAGCGTGGATAATTTTAATCTCTGGCTGAATTGATATAATCATACCAATATGTGAGAAATCACCGCCACCTAACTGATTGACAATAAAACTATCGGTTTGTATACCTTTCCTAAAAACCCAGTCTCCTACTTTTATAGAATAAGGCAATTCAATGGTTTGATTGGAAGAAGAAGCAAGCTGATTAGCAAATGCAAAATTTATCAGCATGAGAAAAATAATAGGAAAGAAACGGTAATATTTCATCAACATTGTTTCACAATTAAAAAGGGTAAAATTTTACCCTTTTATCATTTCTAACATAACAATTAACATTAGCTATAATTTATATTTTCATATTAATTAACCATTTACCATCAACTTTGATTAATGAGATGTTTTTTTCATCTTTTTTAGTATTATCTTTGAAAGAAGCGATAGCTTGTACTTTAGCCATTGTTTTTTCATCATTGGTATATTCTGCAGGTGCTGTTTCGACTTTATCAAAACCACCATGTTCATCGGCAAACGCTTTCCCTCTTTTAAGCGCTTCTTGCATTTTACTTTTCATAAGCGTTGTCATATCTATATCTTTGCTATCTTCTTTAGGAAAATAGATCAGATCCATAACGGTATCTAAATCACCTTTGTAGATTGCTGTGATAAATTTTTCTGCTACTTGTTCTGGTGTTTTTTCTGATGAACAAGCTGTTACCATCAGGGCTAGTAAAAACACACTAAAAAATTTAATAATTGTTTTCATTTTCATTCCTATTATAGATTTATTTAAATTTATAAGTGCTTTCCTAGATAAAATAAAAATGTAGATAAATTAAAAAATGGCATCTAAGGAAAGTGACAAAAATGATACTATGTAATTACCTAAAAAAAAAGCAATTTCATTAAAGCACAAAAATGGTTATTTGAAATTTAATAAGATATTTTGCCAATTAGGATCGAGCGTAGCTTTTAATATTACTTGCTTTTGTTCAATAGGGTGTGTGATTTTCAGTGTATGGGCATGAAGCATTAATCGTTTAATACCGAAATAATCAGCAAATGCTCGGTTTTGATGAAGGTCGCCGTGTTTACTGTCCCCTAAAATAGGGTGAAAAATATGTTTCATATGGCGTCTTAATTGATGTTTACGACCTGTTTGTGGTTTTAATTCGACAAAACTGTATCTTACGCTATCAAATTTCCTCACTTTAATGGGTATTTCAATTTTGCTAATACCTCGGTAAAAAGTCACTGCATTTTGTGCTGGCTTGTTTTTATCAGAAAATTTATCGGCGATTTTATCTAATTCCTCAACTAAAGGATAATCGATTATAGCTTCACCTTCCACGTAACCTCGCACAATGGCATAATAAGTTTTTTCAATTTGCTTCGTTGCAAATTGTTCAGACATTATTCGTGCTATATCGCTAGAGAGCGCAAATAATAGTACTCCTGATGTTGGTCGATCAAGCCGATGAACGGGAAACACATGTTGACCTATCTGATCTCGCAAAGTTTGCATAACAACAACCGTTT
Source organism: Gilliamella sp. HK2 (assembly GCF_001690265.1). NCBI lineage: Bacteria > Pseudomonadati > Pseudomonadota > Gammaproteobacteria > Orbales > Orbaceae > Gilliamella > Gilliamella sp. HK2. The sequence continues at coordinate 16,934 of NZ_LZGV01000073.1, read as the reverse complement.
CATGTTTATCTAGCCAACTGCGATGTACAAGCCAACCAGATGGCTTGTTAATAGCGATTAGATTGTCATCTTGGTAAATAATTTCAAACATATTTTATTATTACTAACTAATCAATTATAAAAAGAGTTTTTCTAGTTCTATTGCGATGCTTGGGCTATTATTATCGCCAATGGCATAACTTGCTTTAGCTTTCACTTCATCATCAGCATTCCCCATTGCAATTCCTAATCCAGCAACAGATAACATACTGATGTCATTATAACTATCGCCAAAAGCAATTATTTCACTTAGATCAATATTTTCGTGCTTTGCCCAATGCGTTAAACCATTACCCTTGGTATTGCCTTTCACTGCAACATCCGCTCTATTTGACCAAGACCATTCACATGAAAACATATCTAATGCCTCTACTGCATTTGAAAACTGTTGCAATGCAGATATATTATGGCTACTTGTGGCAAATTTGAAAATTGAGGCAGATTCATCTATCAGTTTTTCAAAGCTATTCACTTTTTTGATTTCTGGTTGTAAAAAGAAGGGTAGTGTATTAACCCACTTAAAAAAACTTTCAAGATGATCATCAAGAACTTCATAAGTCATCGATTGATCAGTATAAATTAAAGTATGTATCTTATACTGATTAACTAACTCCAATAATGTTTTTGCTTGATCTTTTGTCATTGGTTTTCCCGCAAACAATTGCTCATTTTCAAAATTGTAAAGATAAGAGCCATTACAGCAAATTGCTGGCGTCGATAAGTTAAGTTGGTAATAATAAGGATAAATTACAGAATGATGGCGCCCTGAAACTAAAATCACTTTTACACCTTGATCGCTTATTTTTTTGATCATATTGGCTGTTTCTGGCAGAACTAAACGATTACTGGTAAGTAATGTACCATCCATATCAAAGGCAACGGCTTTATATTTCATATTTATCCTCTTTGCATAATTATTATGGTCTAGCTAACCATCGCATAACTAACTATCATATAACTAACTAATCACATAACTAATATGCTATATGATAAACTAGGCCACGAGATCAAGTCACACTAAAACTCTATTTTTTGACGACCAATAAATGAATGAGAAAGTGTTGTACCATCAACCATTTCGAGTTCACCACCAACTGGTACACCATGAGCAATTCGAGTTGCTGTTACATTAAACTCTGCGCACATTTGTGCAATGTAATTAGCTGTCACATCGCCTTCAACGGTTGGATTAGTGGCTAAAATGACTTCATTAATTGGTTCTGATGCTAGTTTGATTTTTAATAAATCAAGGCCAATGTCGTTAGGGCCGATACCATCTAATGGTGATAAGTGGCCTAATAATACAAAATAACGACCACTATACTGCCCAGTTTGTTCAATGGCAACGATATCAACTGGTGTTTCGACCACACAAAGCTGTCCGCTACTTTGACGGCGAGCATTTTTACAAATAGAACAAATATTTTGCTCGGTGAATGTTCGACACTCTTTACAATGGCCTATATTTATCATTGCCTCATGCAATTCATGAGCCAATTTAATACCGCCTTGTCGATTTCGTTGTAATAAATGAAAGGCCATTCGTTGTGCTGATTTTGGACCAACACCAGGTAAACAACGCAGTGCTTCCATAAGAGATTCTAGTAATGGACTTATTTGCATGAATTAATCTATTTCTCGCAGATTTAAATTGTTAGGTTAATAATACCTTATTTTCAATAATCTATTAAATAAGAATTATTTTAAAGGTGTATTTAATGTTGGTGAAAATTGAAAAATTGTAGGCAAATTCGTAGGTACAATAGTACTTAGCTGACAACAATTTACATAATAAATTATTAAATCTATACTTATTTATTGATAGATTTTAGTCATTTTTTATTTTTGCACGATGATAACTTTTTAATTCATCACCTTTTAAAAGGCGTGCAATATTACTATTATGGCGAATAATAATCAAACATGAAAGCATAGAAACGGGTAAAGTAAGCTCAGGTCTAAATAGCCAAACATAAAAAGGTGCCATAAGAAAGCCAACAATCGCAGCCACGGATGAATAGCCAGTAATCAATAGCGCCAGTAACCAAGTCAGAATAAAACAAGCTGTAAAATCAAAACCTATTGGAATCATCATACCTAAGGCAGTTGCAACGCCTTTGCCACCACGAAAATGAAAAAAACAGGGAAAGATATGTCCTAAACAAGCAAAAATACCAATAATCCCTAAAAAGAAAGGTGTCACTCCAAGCCGATAAGCTATATAAACGGGAATAGCACCTTTCAACATGTCAAAAATTAAAACAAAAATAGCGGGTAATTTGCCATTTAATCGTAAAATATTGGTTGCACCGGGGTTATGTGAGCCATGTTCAGAAGGATCAGGCAAATGCATGATTCGGCTGATAATTATAGCTCCAGAAAGTGATCCCCCAAGATAGGCAATGATAATCATCAATATAATTTGTAATATCAAAATACAACTCCTTTACTTCTTATAATAATCTTTATTTAATTTAGCATTTAAGTTGTTTGATAACCTAAATGGGAAAGTTAGAAATGAAGCAAACAGAACAATAATCATGGGTAGCTAATTTCTTTATGAGCTGTTGGTCAGAATAACTTAATTTTTCATTAGTAACGCTTTCATTAGTAACATTACTAATTGTTGGGGGGAAAACTAAATTTGTTATAAAGTGTTAAAAAAGAAGGCAGAAACATAAAATCCCCCTTTAAATAGTAGTTTGAAGTTATCTATTTTTAATACTGTAAGCATAACATTTACATTCGTGTTTGCATATAAATTACCATGGTTTTTCAATTGACCATTTAATCTATTGAGATATTAATTATAAGTAACGCTATTTCTAATTAAAGTCATATGTATAATGACTAAGAAACGATTGTTGTATTCTTAACTAAGGTAGCTTGTTTTCTATTGATTTACGAATTTATTGTTGGTATTTTGTGCGATTATAACCTGCTATTTTGTTAACTAAAAATATTAATCATATGAGCAGAAAACAAGAAAATATTAAAAAAACACGCCAGATATTGCCGAGTAATGCTACTTTAATTGCAAATGAAATAGATTACTTAGATTACCAGAAAAAAGCGATTTCTAAAAATCTGACCGCATATCAAGCCTATGAAATAATGACATCTCACCAACCTAAATGGTTAGAAATACTCTTTAGAATAAGGGATTGTTTAGTGAAAGCAGTTGGTATTAAGCCTATTAACGGTTTTAGCCGTTCTCGAAAAGAGAATCATGATTCAAATTTAAACAATATGGTTCATTTTTTTACTATTACAGAGGAAACCGACAATAAACTTACATTAGTTGTAAAAGATTCCCATTTGGATGTTTGTGTCTGCATTATTGTTATAGATGAGCACGATAATTCAAATAAAAATACATTATATTTAATTGCCTCAGTTAAAAATCATAATATTTGGGGTAAATTATATATGTTGCCAGTTTCTATTTTACCTCCTTATATTGTTAAAAGATTATTTCGAAATATTAAATAATGATAGATATATCTACACCGTTACATATATAACAATATTATTGTTATTTAAGAAAATATTAAAGTATTTCACATGCTATAAATTTTTAGCTTTTATTGCGTTTGTTTTATGAACAGATTTTATTTGTTATAAACATTTGCTATTATTTAACCAATACAAGTAAATGCCCTATAACGATTTGTTACTTCGTTTAGATTTGTTATAAACCGTGTTAAAAAGGTGTTATTCATGAAACAAATAAGCAGAAAATGGGTTATTATTGCTGTTGTGGTTGTTGCTATCGTTTTCATTTTATGGCAGCAGTTAAAAACTGATGGATATGGCTCGAATTTTATTAGTGGTAATGGGCGTATTGAAGCAACGGAAATCAATATTTCAACTAAACTAGCGGGTAGAATCGAAAAAATTAACGTTGATGAAGGCGATTTTGTCAAGGTAGGCCAACCACTAGTGGTTATGCAAACTGATACCTTACAAGCACAATTAAATGAAGCCCAAGCTCAACATCGACAAGCTATGAGTGATAAAGTTGTTGCTTTAGCGGCTGTTACTCAAAAAGAGAGTGATTTGGATATTGCTAATAAACATTTACAACGTACTCAAGAACTTTATCAAAAAGGGGCGATTTCGGTTCAGCAATTTGATGATGATACCGCTAAAGTCAATAGTGCAAAGGCGGTGTTAGATTCAGCTAAATCACAAGTTACCACTGCCGATGCGGCGATTGAAGTTGCGCAGGCAAATATCAATGAAATTCAAGCGAATATTAATGACAGCACCTTAATTGCTCCTGTTGATGGACGTATTCAATATCGTATTGCGCAACTGGGGGAAGTTTTACCTTCAGGTGGTAAGGTATTGAATCTTGTTAATCTGTCCGACGTTTATTTAACATTCTTTTTGCCAGAAACAGTCGCTGGTAAAGTTGGTATTGGTGACGAAGTAAGACTGGTTCTTGATGCTTTACCCGATAAAGCGATTTCAGCCAAAATATCATTTGTATCAAGTGTTGCTCAATTTACGCCAAAAACAGTTGAAACAAAAGATGAACGTCAAAAATTGATGTTTAGAGTTAAAGCACAATTAGATCCTCAATTATTAAAATGCTTTATTTCTCAAGTTAAAACGGGATTACCAGGCATTGCTTGGGTTAGGTTAGATACGAATACACCATGGCCAGCCGGCTTATCTGATGTTGCAAAATGTCCAACAAAATAATTGGAGACAGCATATGTCAGATTCAGACAATAAGGATTTAGCTTTACTTAACGAAACTAAATCCCTTGATGATGCAGTAGTAAAAGTAAGTAATGTAACGCTACACTACAAAAAAAACTGTGCGCTTGATAATATTAATCTTTTGATTCCACCGCGTTGTATGGTTGGATTTATTGGCCCTGATGGTGTGGGTAAATCGAGTTTATTATCGCTCATTGCTGGTGCTCATGTTATTCAAGACGGTTCTGTTTATGTATTAGATGGTGATATGAAGGATAAATCACACCGTAAAAATGTGTGTACCCGAATTGCCTATATGCCACAAGGGTTAGGTAAAAATCTGTATCCTACATTATCAGTAGAAGAAAATTTACAATTTTTTGCTCGTTTATTTGGGAATGATGCCGCAGAGCGCAGGCGCCGTATTGATGAGTTAACCCATAGTACTGGATTATATCCTTTTTTATCAAGACCCGCAGGGCGCTTATCTGGCGGTATGAAGCAAAAAGTGAGCTTATGTTCTGCATTAATTCATGATCCTGATTTATTAATTTTGGATGAGCCTACAACAGGGGTTGATCCGCTTTCTCGAGCTCAATTTTGGCAATTGATTAATAAAATTCGTAAACAAAGGCCACAAATGAGCGTGATTGTGGCAACCGCCTATATGGATGAAGCGCAAAACTTTGATTGGTTGGTGGCAATGTATGGTGGAAAGATTCTGGAAACAGGCACACCAAAATCATTATTATCTCAAACCAATAAAGATAATTTAGATGATGCCTTTATTCAGTTAATGCCTGAAAGTGCCAAACAAGCTTATCAAGCTGTTGAAATTCCTCCTTTAGATGTTAATCAAGATTTACAAATAGCAATAGAAGCCAAAAATTTAACTAAACAATTTGGCAACTTTATTGCCGTTGATCATGTTAATTTTTCAATTAAACAAGGTGAGATATTTGGTTTTTTAGGCTCAAATGGTTGTGGTAAATCGACAACCATGAAAATGCTAACGGGATTATTGCCGATCTCATCAGGAGAGGCTTGGCTATTTGGCAAACCAATTGATGCCAGTGATATTAACGTTAGACGGCATTTAGGTTACATGTCTCAAGCTTTTTCTTTATATAATGAGTTAACCGTTGAACAAAATTTGGTATTACATGCGCGCTTGTTTGGTCTTGAGGAAAGTAAAATCCCCGCTCGAGTTGCAGAACTGCTTAAACGTTTTGGCTTAGAACAAGAGTCACAAAATCTACCCGATAGCTTACCTTTAGGGGTAAAGCAACGACTCTCATTATCAGTTGCTGTTGTACATAATCCACAGATCCTTATTCTTGATGAGCCTACATCAGGCGTTGATCCCATTGCCCGTGATGATTTTTGGCGTTTAATTATCGAGCTTTCTAGAAAAGATAAAGTCACCGTGTTTATCACAACTCACTTTATGAACGAAGCAGCTAGATGCGATCGAATTTCTTTAATGCATGCGGGTAAAGTGTTAGCGAGTGATACACCAGATAATATAATTAGCGCAAAAAAGGCTAACACATTAGAAGAAGCCTTTATTCGTTATCTTGTTGATGCTGGGGCTGATAATAGTCATAGTGAAGAACAATTGATTGAAACGCCGAAAACAACAACTAATCATGCTACTGAAACATCAGCAAAGCAACCTTTCCAAGGATTTAGCACCAGACGTATGATAGGGTGTATATGGCGTGAAACACTAGAATTATCTCGAGATCCTTTGCGTGCTTTATTAGCTTTATTAGGTTCAGCCATTTTAATGTTGGTTATGGGATATGGCATTACCATGGATGTTGAAGACTTACGTTTTGCTGTACTTGATCGGGATCAAAGTATAATCAGTAAAAACTATACCCTTAATTTATCGGGCTCTAAACGATATTTTATTGAAAGGGAACCAATTACTGACTATAACAACATGGATGCACGATTACGCAGTAATGATATTGCTCTAGCGATTGAAATCCCACCGAATTTTGGACGAGATATACAACGAGGTGATCCCGTTGATATTGCAATTTGGATTGATGGCGCAATGCCTTTGCGCGCTGAAACCATTAAAGGCTACGTCCAAGGTATGCATCTTGCGTGGTTAAGCGAAAAAGTCAAAGAGACAACAGGGCAAGCCTCAACTAGCCTTGCAAATATAGAAGCAAGGTACCGTTATAATCCAGATGTTAAAAGTTTACCAGCAATGGTACCAGCGGTAATACCTATTTTATTATTAATGATCCCATCGATGTTAGCGGCTTTATCTGTTGTGCGTGAAAAAGAGATGGGATCGATTATCAATTTATATGTGACACCAGTAACTAAAGCTGAATTTTTATTGGGAAAACAAGTACCTTATATCATTATTTCAATGTTCAGTTTTTTATTACTACTCGTTATGGCAGTCACTATTTTTGGTGTTCCCATAAAAGGAAGCCTGTTTACTTTGTGCCTAGCAGCATTTGCTTATTGTATTATTGCAACAGGATTAGGTTTATTGGCTTCAACTGTCACCCGTAGCCAAATTGCCGTTATCTTCCTAACTTGCGTGGGAACCATGTTACCGGCAATTCAATTTTCAGGATTACTTAATCCTATCACCTCATTAGAAGGGGGTGGACGCTATATAGGTGAAGTTTACCCAACAACGCATATGCTAATTATTGCTCGTGGTGTGTTTAATAAAGCACTTAGTTTTATAGAGTTGCATAATTCAATATTGCTTTTATTGCTCACAATACCTATTGTGCTTGGCACAAGTATTTTTCTTCTCAAAAAGCAAGAAGGATAGATATTATGCAAAGTTTAACTAATATTTATCGTTTAGGGATTAAAGAATTATGGGGATTATTGCGTGATCCGATCATGCTATTATTGATTGCCTATTGCTTTACTTTTGATATTTATATTGCTGCAACCGCAACCTCTGATTCCCTAAATCATGCTTCTATAGCAGTGGTTGACGAAGATGATTCGCCTTTATCGAGACAAATAATTGCCGCGTTTTATCCGCCAATGTTTAATCATCCTGTTAAATTAAATTCAATGAATGAAGTCGATCATGGCATGGATACCGATAACTTTACATTTGCTTTAAATATCCCCCCTAATTTTCAGCGCGATGTGCTCAATAACCAAAGTCCAAACATTCAGCTAAATATTGATGCAACACGAATGGGACAAGCTTTTGTTGGTAATGGCTACATCACACAAATTATCACAGGTGAAGTAACCGAATATGTAAATCGTTATAGTCAAGCAACTAATTTACCCGTTAATATACAAGTGCGCACCGTTTTTAACCCTAATTTAACACGATCTTGGTTTGGTTCAGTTATGGAAATTATTAACATAGTGACCACTTTATCCATTATTTTAACAGGTGCCGCCTTAATGAAAGAGCGCGAGCATGGAACCATTGATCATCTCCTTGCCATGCCAGTGACTCCATTTGAAATTATGATATCAAAAGTATGGTCGATGGGGCTTGTGGTATTAATATCAACGTGGATAGCCTTATTACTTGTGGTGCATAGCTGGTTAAATGTGCCAATTGCAGGTTCGGTAACCTTATTTTTAATCGGGGCAGCGCTACACTTATTTGTGACAACATCACTAGGTATTTTCATGGCAACGGTTGCAAAATCAACAGCGCAATTTGCAATGTTACTTATTTTAATTCTGTTACCACTGCAAATGCTGTCTGGTGGTAGTACCCCGCGTGAAAGTATGCCCGAAATTGTACAAAATATTATGCTATTTGCTCCAACTACACACTTTGTTGAATTAGGGCAGGCTATTTTGTATCGCGGAGCGGGGTTAAGTGTTGTTTGGACGTCTTATGCGTGGTTATTAGCAATTGGTACAGTATTTTTTTTAATTGCGTTAAAACGTTTTCGTAACTCGATTGTGAATATGGGCTCATAACTAAATTTATAAAAAGTTTAAAATAGCCTATTTAAAATATTTTATTTATGTGTACAATTTTAACATATGAATACTTGATAACCATTTTCAGTTAATCGCTAAATTTTGCTAAATATAAAAAATTAGCTGATTAAAAACTCGAATAATAAGTAATTATTTTATATATAAATTCTAAATTAATTGTATGAATATAAAGGAATTTACAAAATGTTATAAAATTAAACGAGGAAATAAAAATGGATGTGAAGAAGATGCTTACAACAAACCTTTCTTCTATGAAAGGGGATACTGCGCTTAATCATTATTCGTTATCAATTGACGCTTTAGGTGCATCATTAGACATTTCCGTATTATCAGTTGAAGGTTTAGAGGCATTAAATCAACCGTGGAAATACATTGTTAGTTTTAACAGTGCTAGTTTTAACAGTTCAAGCAAACCGCTTTCAATTGATTCTATGCTAAGCCAATCGGCATCATTGACATTTCACCCACAAAATTTATCACCATTACTAAGTAAAATAAGTAAACTAGGTTTACTTGACCCGCTTGAGAAAACCAGAACACTTTATGGGGTCATTACCGAATTCAATTTGGTATCAATGAACAAAGAGCAAGCTTGTTACCGAATTGTGCTTGAACCTAGAATGGCATTACTTGAAAATAATCGACAATGTGCAATTTTTCAAAACAAGAGTGTTATAGACGTTGTCGAAGAAGTACTGCGTGCTAACGGTTTTATCGGTATTGATTTTAGCTTTAAGTTAAAAGATATTTACCCAGCTAGGGAATTTATTGTCCAGTGGCAAGAGTCTGATCTCTCATTTATAAAAAGGTTACTTGCCGATATAGGTGTTTATTTTTACTTTGACACCCATCCCAAATACAATTGTGAAACCATAATCATTAGTGATTACGAGCAAGGTTTTCAAGATATTGGCTCGCTTGTTATTAAAGAGCCTAGCGGATTAAATGATAGTTACCAGCATAGTGTTTGGCATTTACAATTTAGTAGTAAAACTAAACCAAATCAAGTCAGTGTTAACGACTATAACTACCGAACCGCTAATGATAGCCTCCATACCGATGCCAATAGCCAGCCAAAAGACCTAACAACTCGTGGTGAAGATTATCGATACGAAGAGCATCATAAAAAACTAGGCGATAAGCAAATCATAGAAAGTGGCAATTGGTATGCCAATATTCGTCACCAATACTATATTTCCGAGCAGCTAATTATTTCTGGAAAATGTAATGATTACCAACTAACGCCAGGACAGCGCCTTATTATTAAAGATTGCCCTATCCAAGAAATCAATGAAGGCATTATTATCATATCAACGCATTGCTCAGGCGATCGCACCAAACATTACCAAATGGATTTTACCGCAATTCCTTACAATGCACTTAAACCTTATCGTCCAGCGCCTTTACCTTGGCCACAAGTGAGCGGCACATTACCCGCTAGAGTGACGAGTCCAGATAATGATACTTACGGTTATATTGATACTCAAGGTCGCTATCGTGTTAAGTTTAACTTTGACTTAAAAGAGTGGAAAAAAGGCGAGGAAAGCGTATGGGTAAGGTTGGCCAAGCCCTATTCAGGAGATACCTATGGCTTTCACTTTCCGCTGATTGATGGTACAGAAGTTGCTATTGCTTTCATGAATGGTAACCCTGATAGACCCTATATTGCCCATGCAATGCACGATAGCGCCCACCCAGATCTTGTTTCAACTATTAATAAACACCGTAATGTGATTCGTACGCCAGCAAATAATAAGCTACGCATGGATGATAAGCGGGGGCAAGAGCATATCAAACTTGCCACCGAATATGGTAAAACTCAACTTAACATGGGGCACTTAGTTGATAATGAAAAAAAACAACGTGGTGAAGGTTTTGAATTACGCACTGATGAATGGGGAGCATTACGCGCTGCTAAAGGGCTTTTTATTACAACCGATGCACAATATAAAGCGCAAAATATTCAACTGAATATGCAAGAAGCAAAAGAACAGCTTGATAAAGCGATTAATATGGTCAGTGCATTACAACATGCAGCTAAACAAGCCGAAGCAGAGTTAGCCGACTTAGAAACACAAAAAACATTATTAAACGAATCACTTCAAGAGCTAAATCAAGCGTCTATTTTGATGTCATCAAAAAAAGGCATTGCACAAGTTACACCAGAAAGCATTCAGATTACGGCTGGTGAAAACTTAATGCTATCAAGTCATCAACATACTGATATCAGTGTCTTAAAAAAATTTACTGTGGCTGCGGGCGAAATCATCAGCCTTTTTGCACAAAAGCTAGGGATCAAATTAATTGCGTCTAAAGGCAAAGTCGACATTCAAGCACAGCGTGACGAAATGTCATTAAGTGCGCAAAAAGATCTTAGCATGGTGAGTTGTGAAGGTCGCACTATCATTTCGGCAAAAAAAGAGATGATTTTAACTTGTGGTGGGGCTTATATTCGCTTAGCTGATGGTTCGATCGATATTGCCGCACCAGACAACATATTTTGTCGTTGTGCAACATTACAAAAAGTTGGTCCAGATAGTTTAAGCCAAATGTCTAATAAACTGAAAAGCAGTAATTATATATTTAATTCACGGCTACTTTGGCAAGGTAGTAATCAACCAGTAAAAAATCGCAAAGTAAAAATTATTCGTGCAGATAATAGCGAAATTGAAACAGTAACTGATGAAAATGGCAAATTGCCAGAACAGTATAGCCAATTTGCTGAATCGGTCACCATCGTTATTGAGCCAGAATAAAATAACTGGCTAGACTAATTTTTATTGTTTAACAAATGTTGTTTAACAAAAATTGTTTAACAAAGATGAAGCATATTTAGAAGGATATGACTAATGGGTTGGAATATTCCTAAATTATTAGAGCCAAAACAACAACCAATAAAATACACTTCATATTTGTTGTTCATAAGTATAATACCCCTTATATTTATGGGTTTTGCTCTTACTGTATTGTTTTATAATGGTACTAATCAGGCAATATTTTGGTTTTTTTCTGTTATATTGCCACTGATTATTTGGCTTTTAATGCTAGCTATAAAAATAAATAGTAGTTACTTTAACGACATTTATAATGAAGAACTCGCTAAAGTTAATGAAGAATCAACACAACATTGGCAAGCATGGAGCAAAGTACAAATTCCTATTTTTGCTAGTCATGTTATTTGTGCAGAGCCAAATGGCGTTCAAACTTTAATTGGTGATCCTAAACAGATACCGCTTTATCCTGCTAAAGCACGGCCACTATTTAACTCCACAGCATCAAATAAACCTTTTTGGTTTTTAAATGAAGTTATGCAAAATCTAGAGCAACAATGCCCAAATTATCGTAAATATTTAAGCCATATCTATTTACCTCAATCACTTATGGATGATGAGGATTTAACCGAGGCAATCTTTACACATTGGCGTTTACGTGTTGAGCCTATTATGGATTATAACGTCTGGATTGCAGAATTATATCAACATACTGATGATATCGAATTATCGCTTATTCTAACTTGCCAATATAACGATACCTCTTACCACCATCACAGTAAGTTTATCAGTGCGTTACTAATTGGTAGCACAACATTGATTGACAATCAAAAGTTACAAGCTAAAGCGTGGTTAGGGCGATTAATGGTTGCAGAACAGGATCTATCGGCAGATCTAACACAACTGGTTACTTATACTCAACTGCCGGTCACCGACATTAAAGATATTTGGGTATCAGGATTAGATAGAAAAAACCGTACAGCTTTAGCCATTACTATTAATACATGGGGGATTGATAACAATGATAATGACGATGACCAATACAACCAACAACTTATTCACAATATCGATTTAACTTTTGCCAAACCAACTGAATTAACTAAATATTTTGCGTTAGCATTAGCCAGCAATTGCATTGACAGCCATTTTGATGAACAGCTATGTGTTGTGCAATTTGACCATAAAACGATATTGCAGTTAATCACTCGCCAAAAATTAGTGTAATAAAATAAAAAGGATATGGATTGAAATGACCGAAAATAGCAACCAGCAACGTTATGCTTTTAATACAATGCCATCTTCAAACAATAATATTACCGACATTCATATTGCAAAAGAGCGCAAGCTTGTTCCGATTATTTTTCTACCTGGGGTGATGGGCAGTAATTTAAAGGATAAGGAAACAAATGAAAAAGTTTGGCGTTTAGACAGTGAATTTAGTGCATTACCATGGCTTTTATGGAAAATAGGTGATGCCGAAGCAAGAAAAGAAAAATTAGATCCCCAAAAAACCGAAGTTGATGATCGTGGCGAAGTGGTTGACGCTGCAAGTAATCAGGTTCTTTGGGTTAAGACGTGTGGCATGGCTGAAGATTCAGACCTAAGCTATGAAAGCTTACAACAACAAATAGATCAAGCCATTAAAAATCATCCTGAAAATAAACGGTTTGGTACCCGCCGTGAACGTGGTTGGGGTAGCGTTTCTTACATAAGTTATGGCAATTTTTTAGAAAACTTTCAATCGTTTTTATTTCAAACAAGTGGACAGATTTCAAGCAAGCTAAAAAGTTTAACCAAACAACCGTCGTTTACCTTAGCGGCAGGTTCAAAAACCGAATTAACCTTTACCGATGATCAACTAAATATTTGTGAAAATTATGACCTGCCCATCCATGTGATGGGTTATAACTGGTTAGCATCGATTACGGACAGCGCTGCGTGCTTAAAAACCTTAGTGGAACAAACCATACCTGCTTTTTATAAAAAAAGGGGAAGAATTGTCGATAAAGTCATTGTAGTTACCCACTCTATGGGGGGCTTAGTTGCCCGCTATTATACGGAAGCGTTAGGTGGGCAAGACAAAGTCTATGGTGTAATTAATGGCGTACAGCCCTCAACCGGTGCTGTGGCAGCCTATACCCGAATGAAGCGCGGTAACGAAGCAAGCTGGCCTATGGCTGAAGTATTGGGGAAAGATGCCGCCGAAATGACCGCCGTTTTAGGCCAATCCCCCGGCCCCTTGCAATTATTGCCCAGTGTTGATTATGGCATGGGTTGGTTAACCATTACCAATCCAGCAGGTCAATCGCAATCTTATCCCAAATCCGACCCATATAAAGAGATTTACTTAAATAAAGACGATTGGTGGTGTGTTTGTGAACCCCACTTGATTAACCCTCTCAATAGTGATCATGATATAGCACAAATGCAAAAAGATTGGGGAAAGTATAAAAATTTAATAACTAAGGAAGTTAAAACGTTTCATGAGGAAATAGCCCATAAGTATCACCCCAGTACGTATGTGTTTTATGGTCTTGATGATAATGAACAACAGATAAAAAAAGAGTTTTTAACCTATGATATTGCCCACTGGCGAGGGCAATATATTAAAGGCTATAAATCTCAAGCTAAAATCGCAACAAGCAATCATATTGGCGATCAAAATCGGCTTGATTTAAGCGAAATCTTAGAAAGTCGAACCTTGGCTACAAACAATAATAACGGGGAAGAGGTTAAAGAAACTATGGACTACGACACAGAACAAGCTGCCAATTATACCTACTCTATAGGCAATATTGTCGAACGCTATACCCTTAAACCCGCAACAGCCAATGGTGATAGCACCGTGCCCAAATGTTCAGGGGAAATCCCTATTGAAAGCATTAAAGCACGTATGCATATTCCGGTTGATCATGAAGGGGCCTATAAAGAGGCGATCGCACAAGAATTTACTTTGCGCGCCATTGTCGACATTTTACTTGAAGTCAATAAACAAGATGAACCCCAAACAACGGCTGACTAACAAGCACTATGTGTTAATTATTACACTACTAGTTATTTTATTTTTGACTTATCGCTATTTTAGTAAGGAGATACGTATGGTTACCCTATCGCCCGAACAGCAACAACAAGTGGATCAACTGCTAAACAATACCGCCACCCGCTGTGTGGGGGTTTACTTAATTGATCTGCCCAAACAATTTAAAGCCCCTCAATCAAATGAGTTTTATTATACGTATAATAATGAAATCAAGATCAAAACGGAACAACTCTATCTGCCACCGTTTAAACAGATGATCGCTCTGCGTGAGCAAGAGCTAAAAAACACGCGACCGGTTAACCCTATTAATGGTGATTTTTTAAAAGTCATTCACCCTGTGCCTACTCGCAACCCACAAATAATGCAGGGTATTATTTTTGAACGGATGGAAAAAATAACTATCCCTGATGTCGCCAGAATATTAGAAGGTTATCGCTGGCAAGATGATGTCGCCTTAAAAATTGAAATAAAAGCGACTAATGGTTTAGCTAGTCGTTATGATCAAGATAGAAAAGATTATCCTGATATTTATAATAATGACGTTCCTGAAAAACTAGCACAGATGTATAAACTGTTTGAACATATTAGTGTGCGAGATGATTATAATATCCCCACTGAGCCTGGTTTTTGCTTTATTTATGGTTTTATGCATGGCGGAGTAAAAGAAGATAAACATATGTACTTTTTATACCGATATGAAGAGAGTGACGATTTTT
Source organism: Gilliamella sp. HK2 (assembly GCF_001690265.1). Classification (NCBI taxonomy): domain Bacteria; kingdom Pseudomonadati; phylum Pseudomonadota; class Gammaproteobacteria; order Orbales; family Orbaceae; genus Gilliamella; species Gilliamella sp. HK2. Next base: position 1,686 of record NZ_LZGV01000073.1, on the reverse strand, counting down.
CTATCGATTTTAATTTATATGATTATTCCTATAATTTTTCGCTACTTGATGTCCCCGATATCGCGATGCTACCATCGCCAGATAGTGATGCCCATACTGTCTATAAAGGCACCCGAGAAAGCAATCAATTAGTGATGGAAGAGCGAATAATGAAAGGAATGCTGTTTTCCGATGATAATGAATATTACCCAAGAAAGCGAGAAGGGTATATTTTTAACTTAGGAATTCATCTCTCTAAAAAGGCTAATTATAAAAAACCGAGATTACTGTTAAAAATGCATTATAAAATACCGCAGAATAACCATATTCCAAGCTACAGTGAAGAGCAACTTATGGTGATTTGGCGCGAAATTACCAACAGTCTGAGAATAAGGGAAGGTTCGTTTGCCGATGAAGAATAAAAGACGATGGGTTTTAATTGGGGTAATAATTATAGCCATGATATCTTTACTGGTGGCTTACCGCTGTGCTCGTTCAGATATTAGGCACCTTACCCTATCACCCGAACAGCAACAACAAGTGGATCAACTGCTAAACAATACCGCCACCCGCTGTGTGGGGGTTTACTTAATTGATCTACCCAAACAATTTAAAGCCCCTCAATCAAATGATTTTTATTATACTTATAATAATAAAATCACGATCAAAACGGAACAACTCTATCTGCCACCATTTAAACAGATGATCACCCTGCGTGAGCAAGAGCTAAAAAATACGCGACCCATTGATGCAATTGACGGGACTTTTTTAAAAAACATTTACCCCGTGCCCACCCGCAATCCACAAATAATGCAGGGTATTATTTTTGAACGGATGGAAAAAATAACTACCCCCGATTTTGCTAGAATATTAGAAGGTTACCGCTGGCAAGATGATGTCGCCTTAAAAATTGAAATAAAAGCGACTAATGGCTCAGCCAGTCGTTATGATCAAGATAGAAAAGATTACCCAAATAGCTATAGAAATGACGTTCCTGAAAAACTAGCACAGATGTATAAACTGTTTGAACATATTAGTGTGCGAGATGACTATAGCATCCCCACTGAGCCTGGTTTTTGCTTTATTTATGGTTTTATGCATGGCGGGGTAGAAGAAGATAAGGATATGTACTTTTTATACCAATATGAAGAGAGTGACGATTTTTCTATCAGTTTTGATTTATACGATGATTCAGATGATTTTTCGCTACTTGATGTCCCCGATATCGCGATGTTGCCATCGTCAGATAGTGATGCCCATACTGTCTATAAAGGCACCCGAGAAAGCAATCAATTAGTGATGGAAGAGCGAATAATGAAAGGAATGCTGTTTTCCGATGATAATGAATATTACCCAAGAAAGCGAGAAGGGTATATTTTTACCTTAGGAATTCATCTCTCTGATGCCGATTATAACAAACCGCAATTAATGTTAGAAATGCATTATAAAATACCGCAGGATAACCATATTCCAAGCTACAGTGAAGAGCAACTTATGGTGATTTGGCGCGAAATTACCAACAGTCTGAGAATAAGGGAAGGTTCGTTTGCCGATGAAGAATAAAAGACGATGGGTTTTAATTGGGGTAATAATTATAGCCATGATATCTTTACTGGTGGCTTACCGCTGTGCTCGTTCAGATATTAGGCACCTTACCCTATCGCCCGAACAGCAACAACAAGTGGATCAACTGCTAAACAATACCGC
>NZ_LZGV01000072.1:0-49388 GCF_001690265.1 Gilliamella sp. HK2 | reverse complement strand
TAAACTCGCCACCGAGTTGATCCAAAAGGCGATTAAGTTCATTCGACATGTTTTGCTCTCCTATTATTCCTCATAATTTATTCCGTTTATTTTTATTTTAGTTATTATTTAATCGTATACTCAGTATGACTGAGTGCAAAAAACAGACAATTCAGCCAAAAAGCATACACTGTTTTAGTGTAAAATTTAATCTTTTTTTTCAATTGTTAAATAAATAGTGCTGAATATTAATGGGTTATATTAGTTAAACCAGTAAGTGATAACCGTTTAACGTTTTAGCTAAATAAGGGATTTAAGCCATTCGATGCTTTGTGAAAACTAATTTATTAACCCATTAAATTTAAAATGATTTCATGCTGAAACGGTATAGATTCCTGAATATTTTTTACAAAAATGATTGTATTTTTGCGCCAATAAATAGGAGGAATAATGTTTATATAAAATCCTTATATAAATAGTAAGCTCATTCAAACAGCCAAGGGAAAGTAGAAAGTGTAATATGTCCTTTAAGCGTGAGGTATTATCCGTAAATATGGCATGAGTAATTCAACTTTCTATAAATGGCGGAAAAGTTAGCGATTTCTGATAAAGATGCGCATTAGATAATGCATAATCAACCAACTGTTTTTTGAACTCTGTGCTAAATTTTTTGATCATAATGTGTTCTCCTATGATTGTTAGTTATATTATAGGGGTGGTATTTGGCTATTTTTTGGGCTAGGTTCAATCATGGCGCTGCCATTGGGATAATCTAGCCACCTTTTTTGCCTATCCGAAAGATATTGGTAAGGCAATTTATACCACCAATACAATAGAATCACTGAACAGCGTCATTCGCCATGCTATCAAGAAGCGCAAGGTTTTTCCGACGGATGATTCGGTGAAAAAGGTGATTCGAACAAGCATCAGAAAAATGGACAATGCCAACCCAAAACTAGAAAAGTGCAATGAGTCGGTTTATTATAGAATTTGGTGACAGAATTCCCTATCATCTTTAACCGGCAAAAACACAAAATGTAGGATAGGGTCTCAAATTATGAAATTTGTGATCTTAATCACACCACTAAATGAAATTTAATTTTTTTTAATTTTTTCCAGGCTTTTCTTTTTTTAATTATGAATTCTCTGATAATTACGTAATTAACCGGATTGTTACTCATTTCATACTATAAGCGATATTCCACTTTCCTTTCGTTTCGCTTCAAATAAAAAGGGTTTTTTACTTTTTTTTATTAAATTATTTTTGTGACCCACCTAACATTTTCATTCTATTCCTTATGATTAAATTTCATAAAATAACGTAATAAAAAGAATGGTCTATCATGAGCCAAGAAATAATCAATACATTACAACGCAGAGAAAAGATCATACATTTGCTTGAGAAAGAAAATACCGTATTAGTAAATAATTTGAGTAAATTGTTCAAAGTTTCAACCGTCACCATCCGTAATGATTTGCGATACTTAGAAAAAAAAGGATGCGCGTTTCGTTCATATGGTGGGGCAATGATCAATAAAGCTTTTGCCCTTGATAAACCACTACTTGATAAAAGTCGTATTAATTCAGACATAAAAAATAAAATTGCCCAAAAAGCCGCTAAGCTGGTCAATAACGGCGATCATATTATTCTTGATTCAGGATCGACTACCGCGTCCATGGTTCCATATTTGCTCCAAAAGAAAAATCTTATTGTATTTACAAATGCCATTAACATAGCTTATGAATTATCAAAGAATACCGAAATTGAGGTCATTGTTGCTGGCGGGAATATTAGAAAAAAAGCGTATTCCATTTCAGGGCCAACCGTTGAACAACAATTGAAGATGTATCACTTTGATAAGCTCTTTTTAGGTGTAGATGGTTTTGATCTAAACGCAGGGATCACCACTCCCAATTTTGGCGAAGCCTCAATTAATCGAATAATGTGCCAAGTATCTGAGCAGATTATTGCTATCACCGATTCTACAAAATTTGGTCGTAAAAGTTTCTGTATGATAGAAAAAATTAATCTTATTAATACATTAATCACTGATTCAAATATAAAACAAGATTATTTAAATCAATTAGATGAATTAGGTATTAACGTCATTATTGCTCATTCATAAATGATTATTGTCTTAACAATACAATTATTTAATAAAAAGGGAATATATTATGCAAAAATATTTAAATTATTCATTAGACTGGTTAGAACAACGTAATGCACAACATACGGCTAAAGAAATTTATCAACAACCACAGATTTGGCGTGAAGTGCTTAAATTAGTTACGCAAAAACAAGTTGAATTACAACAATTTCTACAACCATTACTTAATGATCCTGATTTAGACATCATTTTGACAGGAGCAGGATCATCGGCTTTTGGTGGTGTGGCTCTTGCCCCTTGGCTTCGAGAATGTATTCATCGCAATGTTTTTGCCTATGGCACAACTGAAATTGTGGCAACACCGCTACAATATTTTCGGACAAATAAAAAAACCTTGGTGGTATCGTTCGCTCGTTCAGGGAATAGTCCTGAAAGCGTTGCGGCGGTTAAACTTGCCGATCAATTAGTTCCCGATTGTTATCATCTATTTTTGACCTGCAACCCAAATAGCACGTTAACCGAGTATGCCTCTAAAGCCAATAATAAAAGCCGTATTTTTGAATTAATTATGCCTGAAGGGACAAATGATTTAGGTTTTGCCATGACATCAAGTATTAGCAGTATGATGCTAGCAACGTTATTAATTTTCGGCAATTTTGATGAGAAAAAAGCCCATGATGCGGTAACCAAAATTGCAAATATTAGTGAAGAAAAATTAACAAATTGGCAAACACTTACCAAGCAATTAGCCACAAAATCACATCGCCGTGTTGTTTACGTTGGCAGCGGTTGTTTTACTGGTATCGCTCAAGAATCAGCATTAAAGATCTTAGAACTCACCGCAGGTAAAATAGCCAGTCGATTTGATTCAATATTAGGATTACGTCACGGACCTAAATTTATGGTAGATAAGCAAAGTTTAGTTGTTTGCTTTTTCTCTAATGATACGTATATACATAAGTACGACACCGATCTATTTAATGAGCTTGCAAATGATCATATTGCCACCGATGTATTAGCGTTAAGTGGTCAAGAATGTAATAATCAAAATATATTATCAGTTGACTGCGATCTTGATGATTGCTGGCTTATCTTCCCTTACCTTATTTTTGCCCAAATGCTTGCTTTTGAGAAATCATTAAGCTGTGGATTAACTCCAGATAACCCTTGTCCAACAGGAGAAGTCAATAGAGTGGTAAAAGGTGTGACTATTTACCCTTTTAATAAAGTTTAAATAGATAGTTATTCAAAATTAATAAACTCAAAAAGGAGCAATGAATATGAGTACACCCAATATTCTTATGACACGTATTGATAATCGTTTAGTCCATGGTCAAGTTGGCGTAACTTGGGTTAATGCACTTGGATCTAATTTATTATTAGTCGCCAATGACAATGCAGCACAAGATCCTGTACAACAAAATTTAATGGATATGGTTATTTCTGAAGGAATTCAAACGCGTTATTTTACCCTTCAAAAAACCATTGATGTTATTGGCAGAGCCGCTACTCACCAAAAAATTTTTATTGTATGTAAAACTCCACAAGATGTTTTAACTTTAGTAAAAGGTGGTGTACCAATTAAATTTGTCAATGTAGGCAATATGCATTTTTCAGAAGGTAAAAAGCAAATACATAAAACCGTATCCGTTGATGACAGTGATATTGCGGCGTTTAAAGAGCTTAATCAATTAGGTGTCACTTGTGAAATTCGTCGCGTACCTGACGAAGTCGGCGAAAAAATCACAGATTTACTCAATTTATCTTAATGAGGGATGCGGTATGTTAATGGATGCATTATTGATTGGCATTCTGGCAGGTATAGCTGGTGTAGATCTATTTGATGGACTCACTCACCTGCACCGGCCGGTGGTAATTGGCCCTTTAGTTGGGCTAATTTTAGGTGATGTAAAAACAGGGTTGTTTGTTGGTGGTTCACTAGAACTTGTATGGATGGGAATGGTGCCTTTAGCCGGTGCTCAACCGCCAAATGTAGTTATTGGAGGAATAATTGGCACAACATTTGCTATTTTAACTCACGCTGATCCTAAAATTGCTATTGGTATTGCTGTGCCTTTTGCCATCGCAGTACAAGGCTGTATCACTATTTTATTTACGATCTATTCACCTATGATGCATAAGTGCGATCGTTTTATTGATCAGCTCAATTTCAGAGGTATTGAATGGATTAACTATTTGGGTATGGTTATTTTATTTTGTTTTTATTTTATTGTTGCATTTTTACCTATTTATTTGGGGGCAGATACAGCAACGGCGCTAGTAAAAAAATCACCTCAATGGTTGCTTGATGGACTTAGTGTTGCTGGTGGTATGATGCCTGCTATTGGCTTTGCCATGTTAATGAAAATCATGATTAAGAAAACTTATGTTGCTTATTTTATTCTTGGTTTTCTTGGTGTTACTTACCTTAAACTCCCAATTTTAGCAATTGCATTGGGCGCATTAGCTATCGCGATGATTGATTTCTTTAATTATAACCGAGATAACAGCGACAAAGATAAACCAACAAGTTCAGTGGATTCAATGGAGGTGGAAGATGGGATTTAATGATGATGATGAAACTAAAATGGCAGCAAAAGCTGAAAAACGAATGGAACAAGCATTAGCCACCAGTAAAACAACAGCCGATACTTATTATGACCAAAGTCAAGATGTCACTTTAACTAAAAGTGATATTAATCGTATGGCATTTCGATCACTTGCACTACAGGCTTCATTTAACTATGAACGAATGCAAGCTGGCGGTTGGCTTTTTACTATTTTACCAGCCTTATGTAAGATTCATAAAAATAAGGATGATTTGAAAAACTCTATGCACATGCATATGGAATTCATCAACCTACACCCTTTTGATGCGACCTTTTTATCCGGCTTAGTGTTAGCGATGGAAAGAGGGAAGGAAAATATTTCAACGATCCGAAGTGTTAAGGTTGCTTTAATGGGGCCATTAGGCGGCATTGGTGATGCATTATTTTGGTTAACTTTATTACCAATATGCGCAGGTATTGGCGCATCATTAGCTCTAGATGGCAGTTTGTTTGGTCCTATTATCTTTTTATTATTATTTAATATTGCCCACTTCGGTTTACGTTTTGGACTGGCTCATTACGGTTATCGTGCAGGTACCAGCGCATTACCTTTATTAAAAACCCATACAAAGCGGATTTCACATGCAGCATCCATTGTCGGAATGACTGTCATTGGCGCGCTAATTGCCTCGTATGTACATTTAACAACGCCACTAGAAATCCATATAGGTCAAACGCACATCGCTTTACAAGCTGATGTTTTTGATAAATTAATGCCTAACTTATTACCACTAGGATTTACGCTCATTGTTTATTTCTTCATGCGACGTAATTTTTCCCCAGTTAAATTAATTGGTTTAACCGTTGTAATTGGCGTTTTGGGCAAATTAGTAGACTTTTTATAGAGGAAACATAATGGTCGGAGTAATTTTAACAGGCCACGGTAGCTTTGCTACTGGCCTTTACCAAGCGGCAACCCAAATTGTGGGAACACAAGCACAATTTGATGCGATTGATTTTCCTGATGGTATGAGTAGTGAATCATTTGAACAACAATTAGCCACATCATTAGAACAGTGTAATAAAGGTGACGGTGTTATTTTTTTGACGGATATCGTTGGAGGTACACCGTTTAAAGTCTCTGCAATGCTAAGTTTTCAATTTAAGCATATTGAAGTAATTAGTGGCATTAATATGCCACTTTTACTTGAAATTTTATTACAACGAGATGTATTAGATATACAAACTTTGCGTTTAGAAACCATCAAAAACGCTAAAAATAGTATCAGTAGTCTATGGTATGAACAGCAAAAAAAGTCATCTATCAATAAGGAGTTTGCCGATGGGATATAAAACAATTTATGCCAAACGACTATTAACTTCAACAGGCTGGCTAGAAAATACGGTCATCCGCATTGAAGGTGATAAAATTAGTGATATTAATGTAAGTGATAAGCCGTGCTCAACCGATATTAAAGTATTGCCTGCGCTCATTGATACCCATATCCATGGGGTCATGGGAGCAGATACCATGGATGCGACGCACAACTCATTAAATACAATGAGCTGTTTTTTAGCTAAACATGGTGTTGGTGCTTTTTTAGCAACAACCGTAACTGAAAGCCATGAAAAAATTGAAGCCGCATTAATACAAGTTAAAAACAGTATAAAACAAGGAGTAGATGGCGCAACCTTATTAGGCTCATATTTAGAAGGTCCCTTTTTTACAGCGATCCACAAAGGAGCTCATCCAGAGGAGTTATTACACAACCCCGAACTCACATTAATAAAAAAATGGTTAAAACTATCAGAAGGAACCTTAAAAAGCATTGCTTTATCGCCTGAATATCCTGAGTCACTATCAATAATAAAATGGCTATGCGCCCAAAAAGTTCGTGTTATGCTTGGGCATACTAATGCAGACTATCAAACAACTAAATTGGCACTCTTAGCAGGGGCTAGTGGTGTAGTTCATTGTTATAACGGTATGTCTGGATTAAATCATCGCCAACCGGGTGTTGTTGGGGCTGCTTTGTCCATGAATAATTGCCAAACAGAAATAATCGTAGATGGATATCATGTTCATCCCGCCGCGGTTGCTATCGCCCACCATTGTTGTGGTGAAAATCTATTGCTTATCACTGACGCAATGCGAGCAACAGGAATGCCTAATGGTGATTACCATTTAGGAAAATTATTAGTAAATAAGCATGATAATGTAGTGCAAACCGAAGCCGGTGGTTTATCAGGTAGTGTTTTAACGTTAGATCGCGCTGTGCATAACTTAGCTAAGTTTACTAATATTTGTTTTGAATCGGCTTGGTTGCATGGTAGCTATTACCCAGCCAAAGCATTAGGAATGGATCACGAGTTAGGCAGTGTTACCCCAAATAAACGCGCTAACTTGGTATTACTTGATAACGAGAATGATTTAATTGCTACCATTGTTAATGGAAATGTCGTTTACAAATCAAAAAAATTCAAGGAACAATATTTATCAGATAGATAATGATTTTGTGTCATATTAAGTAAAATGGCATAAAATAAATTTTTAAAAATTACTTACTAAATGATGTAATAAGTAATGCAATAAGGAACATAAAAGGAACTCATATGAAAAAAACAATATTAAATGCAATGTTAAGTTTTGCATGTATTTTATCATTTCCAACGTATGCAATAGATAATCATGATGACTACACTTTAGAACAAGTGGTTGTTTTTAGTCGCCATGGTTTACGTGCTCCGTTAGCCAGCCCAACGAGTACTCTTGGTAAAATCACCCCCAATCAATGGCCACAATGGGATACCCCTGCCAGTTATTTAACAATCCGTGGCGGCATATTAGAAAACTATTTTGGTCATTATTTTAGTGAATGGTTAACTGATAATAAACTGCTACCTGCTGACAGCTGTCCTAGCGAAAAAGATGTCTATATTTATACTAATAGCCTACAAAGAACTATTGCTACAGGACAATATTTTACCGTTGGTGCCTTTCCTGGTTGTATTTTGCCAATCATACATAAAGAAGAATTAGGTAAAATGGATCCATTGTTTTTTCCTGTAATTAAAGATGATAGCATTGAATTTAAACAAGCTGCTATTACTTCAATTAATAAGAACGCGGATATAAATGGTATTACTGGTTTAAACAAAAATCTAAAAAGCATATATCAAGATATGGCAAATATAATTGATTACCAAAAATCAAAAAATTGCATTACTGATAAACAATGTGATTTTTTTTCCTCACCAACAGAATTGATAATAGAAAAAGGTAAAGAACCAGGTATCACTGGTCCACTGCGTGTAGGTACATCAATTGCCGATGCCTTTATTTTACAATATTATGAAGGAGCACCGTTAAACAACGTTGCTTGGGGTAAAATAAAAGACGAACAACAATTTAAACAACTTGTGACCATTAAAGAAAGCTATAATACCGTGCTATTCGGTTCGCCAGTTATTGCAAAACATGTTGCGGCAAATTTAGTTAATTATATTAATTCGGCTTTTTCTGATAATGATAATAAAGAAACAACCAAATTTACTCTTTTAGTCGGACATGATTCAAACGTTGCTTCGTTATTTTCAGCGATGCAAATCCAGCCTTATCACTTACCGAACCAATTTGAAACAACGCCGATTGGCGGTAAAATTGTATTCCAAAAATGGCGTGATAATCGCAGTGGTGAGAAATTGATGAAAATTGAGTATTTTTATCAATCAACTAAACAAATTCGTGATTTATCACCATTAAATCGTAATAATCCACCACAAAAAGTCACGTTGACTATGACAAATTGCCCAACGAATGCAATGGGGTTCTGCTCTTTTTCAACATTTAAACACGTGATGAGTAATATCACTAATTAATTAGTACTATTCATAATAAGCACGTCTTTATTGCTTATTATGAATATAATCAACACATAAGAATATTACCTTTATCAATTTCTATATTATTTTTTAAGTTTTTTTATAAATTATTATTGGTTGATAAATTTTAACCAGCAGTATCAACTACTGGTTATGAATTTATAAAAAGGCTACCTAAATCAAAAAATAATTATTTTAGATTTCATACTATAATTTGCCTTCGCTACCACAAATGCGGATTTTATCTGCGACAATTTTTTTCATTGCGGTTTTTGCTGGTTGCATGTAATGCCTTGGATCATTGGCATCAGGATGTTGTTTAAAATCTTGTTTTAAAGCATCTGAAAAAGCAATTTTTAATTCTGTTGCTACATTAACTTTACAAATTCCTAATGAAATTGACTGTTTCACCATCTGCTCAGGTATGCCAGAAGCGCCATGTAAAACCAATGGAATATCGACTTTATCACGAATTTTTGCTAAACGATCAAAATCCAGTTTAGGTTCTCCTTTATATAAGCCATGAGCAGAACCAATGGCGACCGCTAAAGAATCAATCTTTGTTCTCTCAACATACTCTTTGGCCGCATCGGGATCAGTAAAAGCACTGTCTTTAGCATCAACAATAAGATCGTCTTCTTGCCCGCCTAATCGACCCAATTCTGCTTCAACACTCGCATTGTATTTGTGGCTAAAAGCAACCATTTTGCTAACAATATCAATATTTTCTTCAAATGGATAATGAGAGGCATCAATCATAATAGATCGAATTCCCGCCTCTATTTTGGTTTGAATATCATTGATATCTTCATGATGATCTAAATGTAAAGCAAAAGGAAAATGATTAATGCTTGCCGCCGTTTTACAAATGCTAATTAAATAGTTTATTCCTGCATAACTATAAGTTCCAGGTGTTGCAGCAAGTATCACCGGTGATTGCATCTCTTTAGCTGTGTCAATTACAACTTGAATTGTTTCAAGATTGTGTATATTAAATGCAGGTACTGCATAACATTCACGTTGAGCCTTTTTTAACATTTCTTGACTTGAAATAAGATACATAATTTACTCCTTAAATAATCTATTTATTTTTCAATGATATGTATAACATTAACTTGACGGTAATAATGGTCATAGTTAGCCATATTGACAAAGCCGGTTTGCGGTTCCATTGTATTTAGCATTCCCATCGTCATTGCACGTTTAAGCATAACCTCTACAGTTTCATTTTCATGAATACTGGCAGCAAGTCCGGCTAATGTGACATCACCAGATCCAACTGGGTTAACCACAGTTATTTTAGGAATTGAAACTTGGTAATATTGATTGTGGCAGCGAGCAAAAGCGCCGTTTTGGCCTAGTGACAAAATAACAAAAGGAATGTCATTAAGTAATGGATGGTGCAGGGCTTTTATTAATGAGCTTGTATCATTTTCATCAATATCCATTTGAATAATTTGTTTTAGCTCATCTTTATTTGGTTTAATTAAGTAAGGTTTATCTTTTGATTTCAATACAGCAATTAACGTCTTACCTGAGCAATCAAGCAAAACAGGAATTTGATGCTTATTCGCTTTTTCAGTTAATTGGGTATAAAAATCGACGGGAAAACCTTGTGGTAATGACCCTGAAATCGTGATAACCGTCGATTGACTTAGTAATTTTTGATAGTGTCTCAAAAAAATATCGACATCGTGGTTATCTAATACCGGCCCTGATTCTAAGATTTCCGTTTGATATCCTTCATGTAAAATTGCAATACAGTTTCTTGACTCGTGTTGGGTAACATAAAAGTTATAATTAATATTATCGTTATCTAATTGCTTTTGAATATATTCCCCTGTTGTTCCACCAAGAATACCTGATGCAAGAACAGGAATTCCTGAATATTTTATGCCACGAGTAACGTTAAGTCCTTTCCCTCCTGCGGTTTTTTTTACCTCTGCAACTCGATTAATATCATTAATAACCAATTTATTTAATGGGTACGATATATCCACTGAAGGGTTCATCGTAATTGTTAATATCATATTCTCACCTACGCATTAATAACGTTGGGAGAAATAACAAACTTAAATACCCGAAATCATTAAACCGACTTTACTAAAAAGAAAAAAATCACGCGTTTCTTTTATCAAACCTAAATAAGCAATCGTCTTTGGTTTTATGATAGGTTAAGTATATTTTAAAGAAAGTACACTATTGTAAACACAAATATTAAACCGCTATAAAACTAATACCCTTTGCCTCAAATTCATGCTTACAGCTATCGTCAACCTCATTGTCCGTAATGATTGTATTAAGTTGGCTAAGTGGTAACACCACGTTTATACCATTGCGCCCAAATTTTGATGAATCCAAAACAGCAACCACATTTTTGGCCGCATAAGCCATAATACTACTAATAGTGTAACCTTCATTAAAGGTTGTTATTCCTCTTTTTGCATCAATTCCATCCGCACCAACAAATAAAATATCAGCAGAAATGCCATCCAACGATTGCTCAGCAATTTTTCCATGAAAAGAACGAGTCTTGTGCCTAAGCGTACCACCACACATAAATAACATAATGTCACTATTGTCGGATAAGATAAATGCTGAGGTAAGACTATTGGTAATAACCGTAATATGCTTCAATTTCACAAGCTCTTCAGCTATCAACATGGTGGTACTACCACTATCTAAAATAATGGTATCACCCTCTTTAACATATTTAACCGCTTCAATTGCAATACGCTTTTTAGCTTCTATAAACCGCTGATAACGTTCTTCTAATTGCAGCTCTTTAAATGATCTTGTATCACTGTTATTAATGATTTTGGTTGCACCACCATGAAAGCGTGTTAGTTCTCCTTGTTTTTCTAACAATCTAAGATCAGTTCTAGTTGTTACTTCTGAAACATTAAATTGTTCTGATAAATCACAAACTAACACAGTTCCTTTTATATTAAGGAGCTCTACTATTTGTTGACGTCTTTCACTTGCATTCATAATATTTCCTTTTTCGAAAATTTTTTAGCAGTGTATAACAAACAAAATCAAAAAATAAGTTTTCATTTTTAATAACTGACTAAATCAAATAACTAAATGCAATTTAATAAAATTTTGCCATTCATAGAACGTCCATTTAAAGCGCTAATTTGTCTAATAAATGACTCAAAATCACCAACACTCGCAATAAGTTCATTAAGTTTGATTTTTCCATCTATAAAATACTGGCTAACTAGCTCCCATTCTTTCCCTGGCCATGGAGCAGAATAATTCATCCAACTACCTAACATTTGTAATTCTTTCCGTAAAATAAGCCCAAATGTTTTTTCTGAAAGAGTAATATCATTATGAAGTGTACCAATCAAACCAACCTTTGCTCTTGGGCCTGCAATTTCAATAGCCAATCTGACCGTAATCGGGGAACCAGCTGTTTCTAATACAATTTGATCAAAGCGAGATGCAGATAAAGCCTGATGAATTTCTTCGGTAGTAAGGTCTTTAGAATTATAAATAGCATCTGCACCTAATTGTTTTGCAAGATTGAGCCGTTCATCATTGATATCTAACACGGCTATTGATTTCGCGCCCATTGCTTTTGCACATTGCATAGCAAGTAGCCCTATGGTTCCGCCGCCAACAATCACGACATTTTTTCCTTGGCATCCCTTTGCCAATAATAATGCATGCATTCCAACCGTCATTGGTTCAAAAAAAGCGCCCTCAAGCAGACTGATTCCTTTCGGTAATTTGAATGCGTTTTTCTTATCTAATACAACATATTCAGCAAAACCGCCTGTTATCCTTGAGCCAACAAAAGTATAATTTTTACAAAGTGAGTAGTAATGCTTTTGGCATTCATCACATTTAAAACAGGGTAATAATGGCACGCAAGAGATTAAATCACCAACTTCAAACTCGGTTACACCACTTCCTATTTCTACAATTGTGCCACTGAATTCATGCCCAAGCGTAATTGGATAAAAATGAGCGCCATGATGAAATATTCGTGGAATATCTGAACCACATAAGCCACAATAAGCAACTTTTACTAAAATTTGTTCTGAAGACGTTATTTTGGGGATTTCAATATTTTGTATTAATAAGGCTCCCTCTTCATTAACAACAACCGCTTTCATATTATTTTCCTTTATTGGCAATAAAATTATATTGAGGTGTAGCTTTTACTAGCTTTTTAGTGAAATCATTTTACTTATCTTGATAATTTTTATTTGAATTTATCTGTTTAAGCTATTTATTGAACTTTGGACAATAATTTGTTTTTTGCACGTTTCCATGTCAAAAATAAGCAAAATAAATAAAATATTCCAATAACTGCTAGCCCAATAGGTTGTTTCAAATTAACCAACTGAACCATAATGTAAGTAATCGGCGAGCCACCTTGATCCATTGCGGCGACCGAAACCCCATTATCTGCAGTAACAGTGCCAGCATTAATGGCTAGTTGAGTTGTCAATGGAATCATTTGTGTGGAAATCCAGAGTGTGATAGCAATAATGATTGAGCCTGACACAATAATTCTAAATAAATTACCTTGATGAACAGCAACTCCCATCGCGATAAAAAATCCAATTGTTGCCAAATCACCAAATGGTAAAACTTCGTTACCCGGCAAAATAATGGCAATGAAAATACTTAAAGGAATAAAAATTAAGCTAGCCGATACTACGGTTGAGTGGCCTAATAGCAGTGCGGGATCCAAACCAATTAAAAAATCTTGCCCACCAAATTTTGATTGTAAATGTTTACGGGCTTGTTTAGATATTGGCGTTAAACCATCCATAATAGGTTTAATCACTCGAGGCATTAATAACATTACCGCCGCAGTTTGAATAGCTAACTGCAATATTTCTTTTACGCCATATCCTGCTAGTAATCCTAAAATAATTCCCATAAATAAGCCTACTGTCACTGGCTCACCAAATGCACCAAACCGTTTTTGTATATCCACCGCATTAAAATTAATCTTATTAACGCCTGGAATCTTTTCAATGAATGCGTCAACAAAAACCGCAATTGGACCACAATAAGCCGATGTGCCATGAGGGACTGCAATACCATCAAGTTCAAAAAAATCTTTGGTATCTTTAGCAAACCAATCACCAAGTTTATAAGCAATAATGGCATGAACGATAACGCCAAGAATACCAAGCCAATAAGAGCCTGTAGCAATATAAACAAGTGCACCAGAAAATGTCATGTGCCATATATTCCAAATGTCCACATTAACGACTCGAGTTAATTTTAAAATTAACATAACAATATTTACTGCAATTGCGATAGGAATGGCAACTAAAGCGATTTGTGATGCCCAAGTCATTGGCGCTGCACCTGGCCATCCTACATCAATAACATTTAAACTAATATCAAATCGTTCAGCCATCGCTTTAGCGGCTGGCCCAACCGAGCTAGTTAGCAATCCGACAACTAAGCCGATACCAACAAAACCAATACCTATATGAATACCCGCTTTTAAGGCATCACCCACTTTCATTCTTAATACCAAAGAAAAAAGAATTATTACAATGGGTAACATTACCGATGGACCAAGATCCAAAATATACTGCATAATTTCAGTAAACATAGATTTACCCCTTTAAAATAAGTAATATTTTTTCTTTTAGTTGATCAATACCTACACCAGAGACAAAAGGCATACCGTGCACAATTGGAATATCACCAAAATCTTGATCCATTTTGGCCGTAGTACAAATCAAATCAACATCATCGATAAAGGTATTAATTTCATTAATACGGCATTGAATAAGATCTAGTTGAATGTTATTTTCGTTACATAATTCTTTTATCTCTTCTGCCGCCAAAGTTGATGTTGCAACAGCACCACCACATGCAACAATAATCTTCTTTTTCATAATGCCTCCAAACTTATTGATTAAATATCACGTTATTAAAACGAACCACTATTTCATTTTGTGGAGCGTTTAATAAAAATTGATAAAATTCTTTATTTTGTAAATTTGAGAAAAGTGCTTTTAATAGTTCAATTTGATCTTTTGGCGAAGTGACAACAAGTGAAATAATCAATGACACATCAACGGTACTATCATCATCAGCCCGGTTAAATTCAACTGGTAGCTGGGTACGAAGAATAAAAATAGCTGGAGAGTTAGCATGCTCTGCTTCACAATGAGGGATGGCAACAGCATAATTATCAAAAGCTATCCCTGTTGGAAATAACGCTTCCCTTTCAAGTAATGCTTTTAAGTGACTTTGTTTAACAAGATTCTTTTGTTGTAATTGCTCACTAATATAAGTTAATGCTGCTAATTGATTATCAAATGTAAGGTTGTCTTCGAAAAGAAGCTGACATTTATTCATATTTGATCTCCATTATTGTTTTATCCACTAAGTTTTCAGTTTAACTTTCGAAAACAAAACTATAATGAAAGATTAATTACTTTCGAAAATAAAATCAAACAAAGAAATTTATTTTTGTGATCGAAATCAATTTATTAAAATAACGTTTAACCAATAAACAACTTTCTAGTTAAAAATTAAAACCCGATCCAGATCACAAAAAAACTTTTTTAAATTGTAAAAGAGTATTAACTTGTACAGGTTACCCATAATAGAAATAAAGAATTTACTCTAGCTAAAAAAGTAAACACGTCTTTGTATTAATGGTGTGTCAGAGTGTGGTAAATCAGTGGTAGCCAAACAGTACTACTTTAGGGAATAGTTTTTTAGGGAATAGTTTCAATCGCATGAGGCATTAAATAATATGACACCGATCTAATATAAAACGTTAAAACAGGCTGCCTAATTTTCTACGCGAGTTGTGTGCTAAGTTTGGGGTATTTACACTGCATTACAATACTTTCAGGTACTATGATCCGGATATAGATAGATTTACTCAGCCGAATCTGGTAGGTTTAGCTGGCAGTATTAATCTTTATCAGTATGCGCCTATTGGATTGAGTTGATCCGTGGAAATTGAGTTGTTTCAAAATTCATTCGTGAATAAAAGAAAGTAATAAACTTTTTTAAAAAGCTGAGATTATAGGAAAATCGCATCAATCAAGTATCGTTCATTTAACAAAAAAACTTCTTTTAAAGAATAAAAAAATCAGACTGTCGCACCAAAACCCATAGGTCATGGATTTTCTGAAACTAGAGTTCGATATGGGCACGTGTTTATTTCAGAGAAATAAATGATAGTATAATTGAAATATTAGTAAATCTAATAAGGCTAATGAGCAAATAGTTATCAATGAAGTTTTAAAAGTATTTGGTAAAGGAACTTAAGTATTATGAATATTAAAATTTTAAACTATGATCGGGATCTTAATCAGGTCAATGATAATGTTGATGTTGAAGTTTTTTTAGACAATGGAAAGCGGTATGCTGCAACATTTTTCACTATCGAAAATATAATTTCTATTTTGAATAAGTATAAAGAGACAAAAGAGTGTTGTAATGGCTTATATTTTTGGGCATCAGATATGATTATTGTTGAGAGTTTAAATGACAAAGTAATAAATAAAACAATACAGGATTTGATAAAAAACGAAGAATTTCATCATGTTTTCTCATTATTAGAGTAATTAATCAATGTAGAAAAGATCGTAAATCTAAATTTTCATCGCTTTTATTTCTTTGCTACCTATTTTGCTACTTATATTGTAGAAAATTAGCTATTAGTTATGAAGAATAATGATACAAAAATAGTACAGGTATCGATACAATATAATTCATACTATCAAGGTTATAATTTAAACAAGTAACCAGTTTACATTACAATACTTTCAGGTACTATCATCCAGATACAGGAAGATTTACTCAGCCAGACCCGATTGAGCTGCTGGTGGGTTTAATCTGTCCAGTATGCGCCTAATGCTTTGACTTGAGCCGATCATTTAGGACTGAATGCTCACCATGTAAGGCAAAAAGCGATTAGGCAAAATCTTGTAAAAGGGTATTATCCCTGCTATTTTAGTTCCCAAAGTTGGACATAAGTTCCTTACAGATGAAGTTGAAATTGTTGCACGTAGTAAAATTAACTCTAGAACAGAAAAACCATTTAGTCATGCTAGAGAATTATTAGCTAGAGGTATACGTGAACTAAGAAAGGGTTACCCACAAATACCCAATAATGCTTTTCAGAAATTAATCGCCAAAAATAAAGAAATGTTTCCAGAAATGTGAAAACTAAAACCTAATGGAAAAAGAGGTTGTTAAATGAATAAAATAGGAAAAGATGAATTAATCGTCAACTCAATTTTAGATGAGCTCTTAAATGAACGACTTGAATATTATAAAAATAATTTAAGTAATTCAAGTGAACCTATAAACAGCGATGATCCTTATGCAAGAGCAAGGAGTATTATCGCAAAGCTATCAGATAAAGACCAAGAAAAGATTTTTAATTTTCTGCGTATAGTAATGATAGATACAATGTCAACAATTTTTGGCACCATAGATGGTTCACGTTTTCCTCCTAATATTAGTGGTGATTTCATTCTTGAGTATGATGGAGATGAAATACAAGGTTCATTGCAAGATGAGTTAATTGCCAAAGCAGAAGAGATTGGTGTCTATGATTAATGAATTAATCATTAAAAGTAAAAATTTTTTTTACGACACCCCAACCTACGGTAGACAAAAAAACACAACAAACAGAGATAGACCGATTACCGTGATGATTGCACCAAACAGAATTGAAACGATTGCCATCAAAGATACTGAGAAATCCTGCTATACAATGATGCGCCAACCTATTAGCAGGATCGAAAGCGTGTTCCTAAAAAAAGAGGTCGATGCTAATTATGGCTAAACGTGTTGTTTGGAAGAAAAATGATCTAGTCAATATCCAATTACGTGATAATTTATACACAATTGGACAGATGCTAACCAGCCCTGAAATGCGCTTTTATGATATTTTCAATTCAGATGGTGCATGGCAGAATTTAGATTTAAATAAAATAGAACCCTTGTTCAGCGTTTTTGTTGGGAATGTGATTAATAAGTCGTTAATTCAAGGGAAAATAAAATCCACTACAGTAATACCCAGCTCAAAGCCTAACGAAAGATATTGGATTAAACCCTATACAATTTTAGATTATGGGCACTACAAAGGTGATAGATTTAATTTTCATTTTTTAGGAGGAAAACTAATAGACCTTGTTCCTGATGCCGATGGCATTTTAAGTACAACTAGAGCACCAATTATCAAAGAAGATTTAACGCTTCCACAAGATAGAAAGCTTATTGAACAATATGAGCTGACTAATATGTGGGGTGATGTAGATTTACGAGACCGCCTCTGTCGCTATTTTGATACAGGTATTAACCGTGATGATCTGAAATTTGAAGTATTCCCTGATTTATGGGATGACAGAGAAAAATTGCGTCCCCTGACACGCCGCCTACCAGAACCACTTCGTTAAGCAGATAATCAAAAGAAAACGGAATTACCCTTTTTTATTTAACTGAATGATTATCAAAAAAACAAGGATAAAGAAACCAAAACCCCAACATAATTCCCCCCCTTTTACTTTTATCATAGAGAATTTTCTACTTTTTTGCTGCACTATTTTAGGGGGTAGTTACAATTGTTTTAACCATTTCTAAAAACAGATCTCTTTTTTCATTACGAATCTTTGGGTTCCATACCATAGCAATATCCCACCCTGGTTGTTCAAATTCAGGGATAATGAGTTTAACGCCTTTCGGTAAAAAATGACGGACACTTGCCGGAACAAAGGCAACCCCATTTTTACCTGCAATTAACGCTAAAAGAGATGAAAGGTCACTGGTGGCTGATACGGGATTTGAAAATATATTCATATGGTCAAGCATCATTTTAGTTTGTTCAGCCAAACAAGGTGCTAAGTTTGGCTTTATGTGCAATAAAGAGTGTGTTTCAATTACATAATTAAGATTAGAGGCATTAACTTCAACGTCATCCGGCACAGCAAGAACGATCCGTTCCTTAGATAGAATTATTGAATTTAGAGAATCGTGTACCGGCATTCGAACAAAGGCAATATCCAATTCACCTTGCGTCAACATCTTAATTTGAGTACTAGATGGAATTTGTCTGGTAATAACTTCATATTCAGGATATTTATCCGAAAAGGCATGAATCCACTTAGGTACATTTTGGAATGAAGAAATACCAAATCCAATTAATATATAGTTATGTGCATTCTTCTTAATATTACTGGCTGTGATCAAAAAATGATTGTAATACTTTAAAAGTATTTGCGCTTCGAGAAATATTTTTTCTCCAATATATGTTAATTTTGCTCCATTACGACCTCTAATAAAAAGTTTCATTTCAATAATTCTTTCTAAAGCTTGAATTTGTTTTGTCAATGCAGGTTGAGTTATAAACAAAGCTTCAGCTGCGAGGCGGTAACTTTTAGTTTCAGCCAGTGTTATAAATGCTTTAAGCAGTCGGATGTCGATATTCATATCCATTCCAAATGTTTATCAATGACTGATTTTTTTTTCATTATACACAACTTCCTCAAATGCTTATATTTAAGAAAGTTCAATTTTACATGGAGATAGACGTCATGCCCAAAGTAGCTATGTTAACTAATGATTTGCAATATGAATTTACCTACAAAATATCAAAATCACCTGAAGAACTGGAAGAAAAACTTACTAAATTTAATGAATTTTTAAACGGTATCAGGAATCTAAATCATCAAGTTATACATTTACAGTTGATTAATGATCCCAATGATCCAGCAGTGCAAAAAAGATATAAAAATCGAGAAGGTGGTCTTCCAGCTTTAGCCGGAAGACCAGAAAATCAGATATTGAAGACAATAAGTCATCCTTCAGATATTGTTGTAGTAAAAGGACGAGATACTGGTTTTTACAACAATGACCTTGATGGTATTCTAAAAAAACTTGGTGTTAATTCAGTGATTGTTACAGGCGCTTGCAAACTCATGTTTGTGTTCAAACAACGGCAGCTGATGCTTATTTTAGAGGGTACAATGTATGGGTTCCAAGTGATGGCGTTTTTGCTCCTTCCATAGATGATACCAATCGTGCTTTAGAATGGCTAGCAAATTATTGCGCGACAGTAGCTTCATCTTCTGAAATTTTAGCTCTTCTAGAGAAGCAAGATGATTTGCTGGAACGCAGTTAATGGAGCTAAAAATGAACATTAGATCATTTAGAAAAAATTGATTTAAAACCATACAGCCATAAATTAGTACCAACTAATGATGGTGGAATTTCATTAGGGCAAATAGTTGTTGCTGCATCTATTTTAAACTCAAAAGGATAAAAAATTATGAGTAATGCAATAGAAAAAATTTCCGGTGTTTTATTTGATATGGATGGTGTACTTATCGACTCCAATACTGTTATTGAAAGAGCCTGGATTGAAGCCGGCGCTTTATACGGAGTCAAAGTTACTGATAGTGATATTGTAAATCATATTCACGGCCAACCAGGACCGCACACAATAAAAGCGCTTTTTGGCCACCTTCCAGTAGATGACCAAAAAAAAGTACAGGCCTATATTATTCATGCTGAAAATACTGCTGACTATGATCCTATTCCCGGCGTTGTGCAGTTAATATTAGCTTTGTCCGCTGCAAAAATAAGAGTAGGAATAGTGACGAGTGGCTGGCGAGAAAAAATTGACAGGATCATGGATATGCTTCAGATTAAAGACTGTATTTCCGTGATTGTAGAGCGTGATGATGTGTCTCGTGGTAAACCATTCCCTGATCCGTATATTTTAGGTGCGAAACGTTTAATGCTACCTCCCAATAAAACACTGGTATTTGAGGACTCAATTAGTGGCGTTACCTCTGCTGTTGAAGCCGGTGCATATTGCGTAGGTATCGGAGAAACAATACTTATCAAGCATGGTGCTAAAACTGCAATAGCTAATTTTTTGGAAGTTAAAGTAAATAAACAAGATAATGGCGATTACAGTATCTCGTTGGATCGCGATCATGAAGTTTTTATAGAGAATTGATAAAGGAAATAAAAATAGAATCAAAAGCAAGATGTGCTGTTACTGTATTATTTTACAATGGATTTATAACTGGCGCTTGGGCGATTCAAATTGCATAATTTGCACCACGTTTTAATGTCACGGACGAAGTAATTGGTTATTTTATTCTTACTTTTGGTCTTGGCGCATTATTTATGATGCCTATATCCGGGATATTAATGTCTAAATTTGGGTCTCGTCAAATTGGGCAAATTTCGGTATTATTTGCACTATTAGTTAGAGATATACGTTAGCTAAAAAGAGTTTACCCACAAATACCCAATAGTGCTTTTCAGAAATTAATCGCCAAAAATAAAGAAATATATCCAGAAATGAATACAGTAAAACCTAATGGAAAAGGAGGTTGTTAAATGAATAAAATAGGAAAAGATGAATTAGTAGTTACCTCACTTTTATCTATGCTTTTGGATGATACACTTGAATATTATAAAATTCATTTAAGTGATCCGAGTAAATCCACAAACGATAATGATCCTTATGCAAGAGCAAGAAGTATTATCACAAAGCTATCAGATAAAGACCAAGAAAAGATTTTTAATTTTCTGCGTATAGTAATGATAGATACAATGTCTACGATTTTTGGCACCATCGATGGTTCATGTTTTCCTCCTAATATTAGTGGTGATTTCATGCTTGAGTATGATGGAGATGAAATACAAGGTTCATTGCAAGATGAGTTAATTGCCAAAGCGGAAGAGATTGGTGTTTACGATTAATGAATTAATCATTTTCCCTCGATCTGCTAGTAGGCAAAAAACACAACAAACAGGGATAGACCAATTACTGTGATGATTGCACCAACAGAATTGAAGCTATTGCCATCAAAGATACTGGGAAATTCTGCTATACGATGATGCGCCAACCTATTAGCGGGATCGAAAGCCTGTTCCTAAAAAAAGAGGTCGATGCTAATTATGGCTAAACGTGTTGTTTGGAAGAAAAATGATCTAGTCAATATCCAATTACGTGATAATTTATACACAATTGGACAGATGCTAACCAGCCCTGAAATGCGCTTTTATGATATATTCAATTCAGATGGTGCATGGCAGAATTTAGATTTAAATAAAATAGAACCCTTGTTCAGCGTTTTTGTTGGGAATGTGATTAATAAGTCGTTAATTCAAGGGAAAATAAAATCCACTACAGTAATACCCAGTTCAAAGCCTAATGAAAGATATTGGATTGATGCCTATACTATTTTGGATGGAGATCATTACAAAGGTGATAGATTTAATTTTCATTTTTTAGGAGGAAAATTAATAGATCTTGTTCCTGATGCTAATGGCATTTTAAGTACAACTAGAGCACCAATTATCAAAGAAGATTTAACGCTTTCACAAGATAGAAAGCTTATTGAACAATATGAACTGACTAATATGTGGGGTGATGTAGATTTACGAGACCGCCTCTGTCGCTATTTTGATACAGGTATTAACCGTGATGATCTGAAGTTTGAAGTATTCCCTGGTTTATGGGATGACAGAGAAAAATTGCGTCCCCTGACACGCCGCCTACCAGAACCGCTTCGTTAAACAGATAATCAAAAGAAAACGAAATTTGATCCTCACCAAAATCTTAGACAATACTTGCCTCTATAGAGGCGTTATTAAAGTAATACGGCTTTTTATATTGCTTAGGCGATATCCAACCATGAGCTGAATGTCGGCAAACTTGAATGTAGTAGATCTCAATATATTCAAATAGTGCTTTATTGGCTTACCTCGTATTTTGTCATCCACATCATGAATCATGTTATTTTTTAAACGTATGGAAAAAACTTTCAGCAACAGCATTATCCCAACAATTGCCAGCTCAGCTCATACTTTATCTCAACCTATGTTGTAACACTAACCGCTTAAAATTCACACGGCAATATTGGCTTTATCAAGCACTAGGTAGTAATATCCCTTTAAGAAATTGACGACAAAATAAGACATTTTAAGTGTGTTACAAACTAAATGCCTATCAATATGCGAACTTGTTTGCTGTCCAATTACTTTTCGAGCAAATTAATCATTATCTAAAGGTACAATCAACGATTTAATGCATTGGACAGCAATCATGAAATAGGCTTGTAACAAAAGGAGTCATGTTATTATTTTTCATCATTTTATAAAATAAAAACTTCAATAAAATCAATGGCTTTTCTGACTAATTTTTATCATACCTAGCTAACCTTTCTTTCTGATATATCATAGCCGTTGACGCTGATATCATGTACTAAGCTTGTTGCACCTAAACGGGCTTTATGCTGCCAATAAAGCGCTTTGATATTATCAAACAACTCCCATTAATTTAAGCTCGCATTTTAGCCAAGCATAATAATCTGATACCCTCACGTTCAACTGACGACTAACTGGCGATACCCGATACGATAATAAATATTGCTTCATATATTGGTACTTCACCAACTTGGGTTGTTGATGAAATACACATGCGACTTTTTAGAATTTAATTGGTCTTTTTTAGTGCTTTGTTTTCCTATTCTAGCGTAATAATTTTTTACTACTCACTAGTTAGTTCACGTTTACTGGTTTTGTTAGGGCTAAGCTGCCTACCCCATTTATTCAGTGTTGATTTGCCTATTTCTAACTGGCTTGTGATTTCAGCTAATGAAAGATGGGTATTAGATAAAGCATAATCGACCGCTTGTTGTTTGCATTCTGCACTAAATTTTTAGTGCCATAATGTGTTCTCTTGTGATTGTAAGTTATATCATAGAAGTGACATTTGTCCATTTTTTAGCAAGGGTCATACCTGTTTTGTTGAATTAGAGATATTATCTAACTGGATTATATATCCATCTGTTTTTGTTTTAGTTACATCAATATTTCAATATGAACAATAGATAAAAAATAATTTTATCTATTTAACATTAATTCGTTTTCTTACATTTATTTTGCTTATTCTGTTTATTCAAATCAAACAATATAGCTTTTATTATTTTCTATCATGTTTTGACGTGTCATTAAGATGATAAATGCTAATTATGAATAGAAATAAACAATAAACTAATATAACCATAATTTTGTTATTTCCATTTTTTCCTTTTTTTATAGCGTTTCGGTCGAACAAGAAAATCGATGAAATAAATATAAAAAATAAGAATTAAAAGATCCCACCATAAAAAAATAATATGAGAAAAAATACCTTCTCCAGGCTTATCAATCATAAACCTGCTAAATAAAGCCATAAAACAATAAAACAAAATAGCCCAACGTCGTTTACGATTTAACGTTTTATCATTAGCATAGTCCGTTGCAATATATCCCGAAAAATAGTACCGAATAAAGAATCCAACGATAGATAAAAAATAATAACTTATACAGACTAAAATACTCATGCACATCGACCTTATTTTATAATATTACCATCTCTATCTTTTCGATATGTTGAACCATCACGGCTTTCACAGCTATAATAATCGGGTGCATTATCATTACCTATTGTGATTATCAATGAACAATTCGCCAAGTATTAATGATTGTTTTCTATCATCAGCAAATTTTATTATATCAAATTGATGATTAATTAGTGCTAGTCTAATATTTACAGCTTGTAACTATAAAGTAACTTACTATGTTAATTAAAATAATAATAAATATTAAAAGGTTGTGTGAAAAAATTATTTAGGTTATTTCAGTATAATGATGCTTATACCTAGCCTTGTCGCAACTCTTTCCTCTATTCTCTATTCTCTATTCAAAATACCTGTTTTGTTGAATTAGAGATTATTATCTAACTGGATCATATATCCATCTGATTTTGTTTCAGTTACATCAATGTTTCAAAATAAACAATATAGTTTTTATTATTTTCTATCATGTGTTGACGTGTCATTAATATGATAAATGCTAATTATGAATGGAAATAAACAATAAACTAATATAACCATAATTTTATTATTTCCATTTTTTCTTTTTTTTATAGCGAGGAGGACAGACGAGAAAACCGCCAGAAAAAACAGAAAAAAGATAAATAAAACCAGCCAACCAGAAAAAAATAACATGAGAGAAAATACCTTCTCCAAGCTCCCTCATCATTAACTGGCTAAATAAAATAATAAAAAAATAAAACAAAATAGCCCAACGTCGTTTACGATTTAACGTTTTATTATTAGCATAGTCCGTTGCAATATATCCCGAAAAATAATACCGAATAAAGAATCCAACGATAGATAAAAAATAATAACTTATACAGACTAAAATACTCATGCACATCGACCTTATTTTATAATATTACCCTCTCTATCTTTTCGATATGTTGAACCATCACTGCTTTCACAGCTATAATAATCGGGTGCATCGTCATTACCTATTGTGATTATCAATGAACAGTTCTCAACAATTTGTCCAGCATTAATAATTGTTTCAGGCTCTTTAACAACCATACTTACTTGTTTGCTATCTTTATTAAGTATAAAAGCGTTTATTGATTTTTTAGATAAATCATATAAAGCATTTATATCAATTATTGCTTCCAGAGCTAATAATTTTTTATTCATTTGTTTATAAGCACTTTCTAAATCATTGCGACCATACCTAAAGAGTTTAAATGTCGGATCACTCAATTTATTAAATTTTTTCGGCACTAATTTAAAGAGATTTCCTACTGACATCGTTAAATCTAAACTATCATAAGCTATATCGCCAATTGAAGGATCAAAACCTAAAGCCTTGGCTGCATATTGATACCCACTTCTTAAAGGTCCATCAACGTCCATACTTCTATTGCCGTCATCAATTTCGTTCATAACACCATTAACAATGCCAGCAGTTCCTTCATATATTCCATTGACACCATGTCCTACCATTAAAGCTCCAATGATACATGCAGGAAAACCAACAGCACAAAGTGCAAACCCACCTGTAATCATTCCCACACCACCGAAAATAGATAAACCGTTTTTAACCCATATAGCACTTTGTTCCCAAAAACTTTTTTCTTCATCCTCTATTTTTTTCGAACCCTCCTCATAACTCATCTCACCATTTTCTACTTTATCAACGATATTCATAGCAAAGTGATCTACATCATCAATAAAAGCTTGTTTTATTTCGCTGTAATAAAGGTGTTTTTCGCATACTTCGTGGGCGCAGTCCATTAAGCGTTTGGCGTCCAATCGAATTTTTGATGTGTCGTCACTCATTTCAAGTGATGAGTCACTTTGCGTATACATCAGATTTTGAAAGATAGGTAATGAGGTTTCTGGAGAGGTAGGTATTTTAAAACTTGCGCTTTTTGCTGATGAAGAGCTTGCAATATTCACATAAGCAAAGCTTTTAGTGGCGATAATTCGATTATTTCCTATTGGGCATCCACAAGCGACAATGCAACCATCATAGGCAGCCGGTTTACCATCTACAATACAATCATATGTTCCTTCAATAATGGAACCATATCCTTTTGTACATTTAGGACAACTTGCGTAATCGCCTAAGCATGCGATACTTTGACCTTGAGAAAAACCACTATTTGATGCAGAAATCACTTTACCACCAGTTGTCGTATCATCGCCCAATATGGCTAATAATTTATTCATCCCTTTTTCCTTTTTCTACTAAACAAATTTAATCGCTAAAATTTATCAATATAATCTATATAAAATTAAGCTTACTATTAAATATCGTTTTCTGATTAAAAAAAAATTGAATAAAAAACTGATAACTGTTGTGATAATTTTTCGTTTATACCTATTACAACGTCATTAAAAGTTATAATGACGTAACTTTAAAAAATTATGGTTTATGACTGCGTTGTTCTCGCTCAATCGCACGATAACCAATGTCTTTACGATAAAAACAGCCATGCCAGTAAATATCTTTTATTTGCTCATACGCTCGTTGCTGCGCTTCAAGTACGCTATTACCCAAGGCAGTAACACACAGAACTCGCCCACCATTGGTATATACTCGACCTTTTTCTAAACTGGTTCCTGCATGGAAAATTTTGCAATTATTGGTTGCCTTTGTGGGGAGTCCAAGAATCACATCTTGCGTATTATATTCGCCCGGATAACCGCCTGCAGCTAGCACTACACCTAAGGCTGATCTTGAATCCCATTTGGATTTGACGGTATCAAGCTTACCATCAATGGCCGCTAAACAAAGTTTCACTAGATCTGACTGCAATCGCATCATAATGGGTTGTGTTTCAGGATCGCCTAATCGGCAATTAAACTCAATAACTTTTGGATTGCCTTCTTTATCAATCATTAAACCAGCATATAAAAAGCCAACATAGACATTCCCTTCTTGTGCCATGCCATTAACGGTTGGGTAAATAATTTCATCCATAATTCGTTGAAAAACGGCATCAGTAACCACTGGCGCTGGGGAATAAGCGCCCATACCACCAGTATTTAAGCCCGTATCGCCATCGCCAACACGTTTATGATCTTGGCTTGTTGCCATTGGCTCAACATTTTTGCCATCAACCATGACAATAAAGCTCGCCTCTTCGCCCTCTAGAAACTCTTCAATAACCACTCGATGGCCAGCATCCCCAAAGGCATTACCCGCTAACATATCGCACACGGCATCTTCGGCCTCTTTGAGTGTCATTGCTACAATAACACCTTTACCCGCAGCAAGCCCATCGGCTTTAATCACAATTGGAGCACCTTTCTGACGTATATAAGCAATAGCGGGGTCAACTTCTGTAAAGTTTTGATATTCGGCTGTTGGAATATTATGTCGAGCTAAAAAATCTTTGGTGAATGCTTTAGATCCTTCTAATTGCGCAGCAGACTTTGATGGACCAAATATTTTTAATCCTGCTTTTTGAAAACTATCAACAACACCAATAACGAGTGGCGCTTCAGGACCAACAATTGTTAAATCAATTTGTTCTTGTTGCGCAAAATTGAGCAAACCGCCAACATCAGTTGCTTTAATATTAATATTTTCTAAACTAGGTTCAAGTGCAGTACCTGCATTGCCAGGAGCGACAAAGACTTTTGATACTAATGGTGATTGTGCGACTTTCCAAGCAAGTGCGTGTTCACGCCCACCATTACCTATGACTAAAACTTTCATAAAAGATCCTTTGAATACTAAAATCTGAAAAAAGGATTGTAAATTTTTATGTTTTACAAAACCCAGTGTAGTAATTTATTTTGAGTGAGTTAATGCCCACTCATTTTACTAACAATTAATGTCTAAAATGGCGCATATGAGTAAACATCATCGCAATATTGTGTTCATCTGCCGCTTGTATGACTTCGTCATCACGAATAGAGCCACCTGGTTGAATTACACAAGTTACACCTGCGGCAGCCGCAGCGTCGACTCCATCCCTGAATGGGAAAAAGGCATCGGAAGCCACAACACAACCAGCAACATTTAGATTCTCATCTTGCGCTTTAATTCCAGCAATTTTGGCTGAATAAACGCGGCTCATTTGACCTGCGCCAATACCTATTGTCATTTTATCTTTTGCATAAACAATGGCATTGGATTTAACAAATTTAGCCACTTTCCAGCAAAATAGTGCATCTGAAAGCTCTTTTTTTGTTGGTTTACGCTTAGTGACAACCGTTAATTGATGTTCGTCTATTGTGCCTAAATCACGTTCTTGAACTAAAAGCCCACCATTAACACGTTTAAAATCTAAACTAGCAGGCGATGATGTTGTCCACTCACCACATTCAAGTACGCGTACATTTTTTTTAGCTTGGATAATTGCAAGTGCTTCTTGAGTAACGGATGGTGCAATAATGACTTCTACAAATTGTTTATCGGCAATGGCTTTTGCAGTTTTAGCATCAAGTTGGCGATTAAAAGCAATAATGCCACCAAAAGCCGATGTTGGATCGGTTTTAAAAGCGTTTTCATAAGCGTGCAAAATATTATCACTGACTGCTACACCACAAGGATTGGCATGTTTTACAATCACACAAGCAGGTTCATCAAACGACTTCACACATTCAAGCGCAGCATCGGTATCCGCAATATTATTATAAGAAAGTGCTTTACCTTGCAGTTGTCTTGCTGTTGCAATTGATGCTTCTTTAACATTTTCTTCAACATAAAAAGCCGCTTGCTGGTGGGCGTTTTCGCCGTACCGCATATTTTGTTTTTTAATGAATTGTAAATTTAACGTTCTAGGAAACTCGCCCGCTGGCTCATTTGTTTGCCCCATATAAGGTGGCACTAATTTCCCAAAATAGTTGGCAATCATACCATCATATTTTGCTGTATGCTCAAAAGCTTTAATAGCAAGATTAAAACGATATTCAAAAGAAAGGGAATTGTGATTCTCATCCATCATATTGATAATATTGGTATAATCGCAACTATCAACTACAATGGCGACATCTTTATGATTTTTTGCGGCAGATCGAACCATTGTCGGTCCACCAATATCAATATTTTCAACAGCATCGTCCAATGTGCAATGCGGATTAGCAATGGTTTGTGCAAATGGGTAAAGATTAACAACCACCATATCGATAGGTTCGATCTGGTGTTGCTGCATAACTTTATCATCAATACCTCTACGTCCTAAAATTGCTCCATGTATTTTGGGATGTAGCGTTTTAACTCGTCCATCCATCATTTCTGGAAATTCTGTATAGTCAGAAACTTCGATTACGGGTATTTGGTTTTTGATTAATAATTTTGCTGTTCCCCCAGTTGAAAGCAGTTCCACATTTCGTTCTGATAAAGCTTTAGCAAATGCTAAAATACCCGTTTTGTCGGACACACTAAGTAAAGCACGGCGGATAGGACGAAACTGCTGCATAAGAGGCTCCGAAATTGATATCTAAAATTTAAATTGTTAAAGCATTATATATAAATTAGCAATAGATGTTTAGCATTAAGTTATTAAAAAATATCGAAACAATAAATGATAATATTTTGCTTTAATCGCAAAACTTATAGGTAAACTCACGTTGCAATATAAAAATAAAATTTTTACTGTTTCTTAATTGAACTGGTTTTAGGTGTGTTGTTTTTTATTTTTTGTAGATAAGATAAACGATTGATGATAACGCCTAAATTGGGAATATTGTGTAAAATCCCCCTACCCATACGCATGGCTTAGATAAAAATGCTTATTTTTCACTCAAAACAAAAAATCAAATAAAATCAATATCTTTTCTGACTGCTTTTTTAAGTGGCAAATAGCTTATTTTGGGAGGATTGTTATGGTTTTTGGCGTTTTGACTTTTGTAAATAAAATAAACGATTGATGATAACCGCCGATCTAGAGGATTTTATGCGCAATCCCCCAGTATCCCTCGTGCGGTTGCAGAATCATATCTTTTAACAACCATTGGCGGGTTAAAAATAGGAATATTTTTTCCTTAAAAAGAATTCAGAAAAGCAATTGATTTTATTTAAGTTTTTATTTGTGTTTTTAAGTTAAATCCAATAATTTTTGTAAAATGAATAGCGTTTCAGTATAAAATTCAATTTTGTTTTTGCTGGTATACTCTGCCATTGAATAAGACAAAACAACCTGTTTCAACTATAAACAATGAAAGTATTTTTCTATAAAAACCACCTAGTAAAACTTTAATTTTATTAGGTGGTTAAAGAAAGTTAGGTATCTTTATACCTAATTTGTTACAAAAAATCACTTAAAATTTTTAATCATCACTATAACCTAAGCTTCGTAAAGCTCGCTCATCATCAGCCCACCCTGCTTTAACTTTTACCCAAAGTTCTAAATGGACTTTGTTGTCAAAAAAGGATTGCATATCTTTGCGGGCTTCGATGCCTATTTTTTTGATTTTTTCGCCTTTATTACCAATGACCATTTTCTTTTGCCCATCGCGTTCAACTAAAATCAATCCGTTAATTCGGTACATTCCGTTGCGTTCATCCACTTTGAATTGTTCAATCTCAACCGTTACCGAATAAGGTAATTCATCACCTAAAAAGCGCATGAGCTTTTCACGGATGATTTCTGATGCCATAAAGCGTTGTGAACGGTCAGTTATGTAATCTTCAGGAAAGTGATGTTCACCTTCTGGCAAATGTTTTTTGACGATATCTTTTATAATATCAATACCTTCGCCTTTTTCAGCGCTAATTGGTACAACATCAATAAAATTTGCTTTTTGGCTGATCGTTTGTATATGTGGTAATAGTTGTGTTTTGTCACTAACGTTGTCAATTTTATTAATCACTAGCAATATAGGGCTTTTGCAGTCTTTTAACTTGTTAACGACCATTTCATCATCATCATTCCAATGTGTCCCTTCAACCACAAAAATAACAAGCTCAACATCACCAATTGAGCTACTTGCCGCTCGGTTCATTAAGCGGTTAATCGCCCTTTTTTCTTCAATATGAAGTCCTGGTGTATCAATATAGATAATTTGATCGTTATCTTGTGTGTCGATGCCGATAATGCGGTGGCGAGTCGTTTGCGCTTTACGTGATGTAATCGATACTTTTTGTCCAAGCAACTGATTTAATAGTGTTGATTTACCTACATTTGGCCGCCCCACAATGGCGACAAATCCGCAATGTTGTGTTGTTTCTATCATTTTATACCTAATTGGTTGAGAGCTTCTTGTGCAGCAGCTTGTTCTGCTTTTCGGCGACTTAAGCCCCGCCCCAAATACTCGTGGCTATCGTCGTCAATTTTACATTGAATTAAGAACTCTTGTTCATGATTATCACCTGTGACTTCAAGAATTAAATAACACGGACGAGGGCGATGAGTTCCTTGTAAATATTCTTGTAATCTTGTTTTGGCATCTTTTTGTTTAATGCCAGGTTGGATTTGGCTTAATCGAGTTTGATACCATGATAAGATTAACGGGCGTATTGTGTCGATGTCGCTATCTAAGTAAATGGCACCAATAATAGCTTCGACAGCGTCAGAAATAATGGATTCGCGACGAAATCCTCCACTTTTTAATTCACCTTGCCCCAAAATAAGGTGATCGCCCAACTTGAAATCTTTTCCAATTTCGGCAAGTGTTTGCCCACAAACCAAGGTTGCTCGCATTTGGCTTAGATCACCTTCATCTTGTTTGACAAAGCGGTGATAGAGTTCATCAGCAATGACGAAACTTAAAATAGAATCGCCTAAAAACTCTAAACGTTCGTTATGCAGTTTATTAGCACTTCGGTGAGTAAGTGCTAATTCAAGTAAAGAGAGATCCTGAAACTGATAGCCGATAGATTGTTGAATTTCAGTAAATGTTTTCATAATGATTAATGTATGCCACCAATACGATTAAAGCGGATACCCGTAGGCCATTCGTTTGGTTGTTTTTCAAAGCTGATCCAAATTGCTGTAGCTTTACCAACAAAGTTAGCTTCAGGCACAAAACCGAAATATCGACTGTCGCCGCTGTTATCACGATTGTCGCCCATCATAAAATAATGACCTGGTGGTACGATCCAAGTAGCATCAGGTTGACCATCTTGGTGATAATAATATCTTGGGTTTTCTTGTGAACCTTGTGTGATTAAGATTTCGTGCGCTCTGTCGCCTAAGGTCTCTTGTTGAATTTTCATATTCAATGTCACAATAGATTCAGAGTCGACAATACCTTTATCAGCATATTGTTCTACAGTATAAAAACTAGGGTTTGGTTTCAACTGTTCGTGAACTTCTTTCCAATTGCTTGGCTTAGGTTCGCTGTAATGCAAATCAAGTGGTTGCAATTGTTGGCCTTGGCAATTTATATCGGTTGGTTGGCAGGCCGGGTAGATTAGAACTTGCTTTTCTTTAACCTGATACACGATTTTATCGCCAGGCATACCAACAACCCGTTTAATCAGATCCATGCTTGGAATATCAGGGTGCTTAAATACAGCCACATCACCACGTTTAGGTTTTCCTGTAGGGATGATAACAGTATTGGTAATAGGATCACGCATGCCGTATGCATATTTTTCAACAGCAATAAAATCGCCAATTAATAACGTTTGCATCATTGAGCCAGATGGAATTTGAAACGGCTCATATATAAATGAGCGAATAACAAACACCACAAACAAAACTGGGAAAAATGATGATAAGTTTTCAACCCAGCCTTTAGGCTTGCCAACTTGAGCAAGGACTTTTCCATCGACTTCACCATCGCTTTGTGTGCGGATTTCTTCAACTTTGCGTTGTCTTGCTGGTTTCCATTTGAATTTTTCTAAAAACCAAAAAATACCTGTAATAAGTGTCGCTAATGTTAATATGATGGCAAATGTTCCAGCCATTTTTTTCCCTCTTTAAATAAATCTTTTTATCGATTTGTCTTTAATTGGTTAATCTTTCCCTACATGCAAAATCGCTAAAAATGCTTCTTGCGGTAATTCCACATTACCTACTTGTTTCATTCGCTTTTTACCTTCTTTTTGCTTCTGTAGAAGTTTCTTTTTACGGCTTACGTCGCCACCGTAACATTTGGCTAATACGTTTTTACGTAATTGTTTTACGGTTGATCGTGCTATAACATGATTACCAATAGCTGCTTGAATGGCGATATCAAATAGTTGACGGGGAATAAGATCTTTCATTTTTTCAACTAATTCTCGCCCTCGATATGGTGCATTATCTTTATGGGTGATTAAAGCTAATGCATCAACGCGTTCACCGTTAATTAATACATCCAATCTTACCATGTCGGCAGCTTGGAATCGTTTAAAACTGTAATCTAATGAGGCATACCCGCGCGATGTCGATTTTAACTTATCAAAAAAGTCTAATACAACTTCAGTCATTGGGATTTCATACGTTAAAGCAACCTGATTGCCATGATAAACCATATTGGTTTGTACGCCGCGCTTTTCAACACATAATGTAATTACGTTACCTAAATAAGTTTGTGGTACTAATATGTTACATTCAGCAATCGGTTCGCGTAATTCTTGGATGTTATTTACTGCCGGTAATTTAGCTGGGCTATCAACATAAATTGTTTCGTTCGATGTGGTTAGCACTTCATAAACAACCGTTGGCGCGGTAGTGATAAGATCGAGGTTGTATTCACGCTCTAAACGCTCTTGAATGATTTCCATATGTAGTAAGCCAAGAAAACCACAACGGAATCCAAATCCTAAAGCGCCTGAATTTTCTGGCTCATAAAATAGTGAAGCATCGTTTAGGCTCAATTTTCCAAGCGCATCACGGAAAGCTTCGTAATCGTCAGAACTGGTTGGAAATAACCCTGCGTAAACTTGTGGTTTGACCTTTTTAAAACCTGGTAATGGGGTTTGTGCAGGTGCTTTTGCCAAAGTCAGAGTATCACCCACTGGAGCGCCTAATATATCTTTGATAGCACAAACAACCCAACCTACTTCACCACAATTGAGGCGCTGTGTGTCTACTTGTTTTGGAGTAAAAATACCTAGCCTGTCCACGTTATAAGTCATGCCAGTACTCATTACTTTGATCTTATCGCCTTTGTTTAACTCACCATTTTTAATGCGAATTAGTGAAACTACACCTAAGTAGTTATCAAACCATGAGTCGATAATTAGTGCTTGTAATGGCGCATTTGAGTCGCCTTCTGGTGGGGGGATGTCGCTAACTAATTGTTCAAGTACATCAATAACACCAACACCAGTTTTAGCCGAACAGCGAACCGCATTACTTGCATCAATGCCAACAATATCTTCGATTTCAGCCGCAACACGTTCTGGTTCGGCTGCGGGTAAATCGATTTTATTAAGAACGGGGACAACTTCAAGATCCATATCTAACGCGGTATAGCAGTTTGCTAGTGTTTGTGCTTCTACCCCTTGCCCTGCATCCACAACTAATAATGCACCTTCACAAGCAGCGAGCGAACGAGATACTTCATACGAAAAATCAACATGCCCTGGCGTGTCGATAAAATTAAGCTGATAGGTTTCGCCATTTTTAGCATGATAATCAAGTGTTACACTCTGTGCTTTAATCGTAATGCCACGTTCACGCTCAAGATCCATTGAATCGAGCACTTGAGCTTCCATTTCTCGATCTGAAAGCCCGCCACAAATTTGAATGATGCGGTCTGAAAGCGTTGATTTACCATGGTCAATATGGGCAATGATTGAAAAATTGCGGATATTTTTATTCATATTAATAAATTAGTATCTTGGTTATTAACGGTTAACTATCTAAAGTGCCTTTTGGTTATTACCAGCATTGCTAATAATTACATAGTCAGAAAGAGGAACATTTTACACATTTATCACTACTAAGCATAGCGTTATCGAGAAGTTTGTCTTTATTTCTGGATAATATTTTGTGCAATACGCTCAACAGTAGTTTGTGGCAAATTACCAATGATGATAATATTTTTGTGCCCAAAGTTCGTTGAATAAATAGTCCGCCCGCCTTGTTGGATGATTTGATTTGATTGTTTAGCTTGCTCAGAAGATACATTAACCGTAAACGAAAACACACCATCTGAGTACAATTTAGTCGCAATATCAGAGCGATAAAAATTCAAATTATAGGCAGCTATTTCTTTAAACCCTTTAGGCAACCAAGCTAATCGCCATTGACCAAGCACATCTTTTTGCTTTTCAATCGATAATAAAATCGGATAAGTTCGGCTGTTGATGTAGTTTGCCAGTTCATTCTTATCAAAATCTTTCTCAAGTTGAACCACTTTTAGTTGGTTGATGACATCATTATTTTGATCTAATAAATCAATTCTCATCGGTAAATCGGTTTCATCATCAATCCAAATCACATAGCTATAACGGTCGTTATCTTTAGCGACAACTTTTACCAACTGTACACTTCGGTTAGCAGTTCTAGTTTGACCTAATTCAATAAAATCATAAATGTCTTTAAGCGCATCGAAATTGTTATAAATCACATCAGGAAAAGCTTCCAAAATACGTGAGCTTGTAATAGAAAATGATGGGCTATCAGGCTGAAAATAACTGGTGACGCCTTTATGTAAAATGATCTCTTTATCAGGACCTTCAAGATAACGCAAACACGCATTAATATCTTCTTTTTTAGTAGCGCCCAAATGGCTATATTCAAATGTGCTTACATATTGGTTTTTATCTTGAGATAAAAAGTAAATTCGGTAATCTTGCGTTTTTACAGCATGATTCATTCTATTTAAGCGTATTAGGGCATCGTCGGTATCTTGAGCAAAAATAGACGCTGAAAAAAACACAAAAAACAGAGCAAATATAATATTTCTGCTCTGTTTTAGAGAATATATAACAAAATAATGTAATGATTTCATTTCGAATTAACGAGCATTTAATCTTTTTTGTAATTCATAATCTTGTACAAGCAATCTAATTTTGTCATATTGGCGTTTTTCAAGTAATTGCTGATCGTTTTGTTGGTGAGTTCCCCCCACTGGTGCAAGGTTTACCCCTACTGGTACTGTATTTAATATAGGGCTTGCGTTAACACTATCTGCTTGTCCTTGATGATATTGCACACCAACAATAATGCCAAGGGTTACACACGCTGCAAGCCCAACTTGGCTAGCTTTAGCAAAAAAGTCTTTAACGTGAATCCACATGAGATTTTCAGATTTTGGTGGCGCAGTGGCTTCAACACTAGGTTGATTTGTCGGTTGGTTATATAAATCTTCAGCCATAATTACTTTAGCTACTTGCTTAGAAACATCTAGCGTTAATAAGCTACTATGCAACTCGCCACGCATTGTATTTCTTACCAGGTGGTAGCGCTGCCAGCATGACTGCAAACTTTCGTCATATGATATAGCATCGACAATATGATCATTGTCAAACTCACCGTCCATAAGTAATGAAAGTTGCTCTTTCTGTTCTATTTGCATAGTAAATACCTTAAATTTATGACTAATGCTTTCAATTTGTTTGTAACTGTTAACTTGTTTGTAACCGTTAACTAAGTAATGGTTTAATTTTTTCATCAATTGCATCGCGTGCTCTAAAAATACGTGACCGCACTGTCCCTACAGGGGTATCCATAATTTTAGCGATTTCTTCATAGCTTAAACCGTCAATTTCGCGCAACATGATTGCCGTTTTTAAATCGTCGGGTAATGCCTCTATCGCAGCAAATACTGTTTTTTTCACTTCGTCTGAAAGCGCTAAATTTTCAGGATTATCGAGATCTCTCAATGAATCTGCACCTTCGTAACTTTCAGCCTCGTTAGCATCAATATCTGATGCTGGAGGACGCCTTCCTTGAGACGCTAAGTAATTCTTTGCCGTATTAACCGCAATTCGATACAACCATGTGTAAAAAACACTTTCACCTTTAAAAAGGCTTAATGAACGGTATGCCTTTATAAAAGTATCTTGCACAACATCAGGAACTTCAGACGCTAATACATAACGAGAAACCAAATAAGCCAATTTGTTTTGATAACGAACAACAAGTAAATTAAAAGCGTTTTTGTCTCCCTTAAGAACGCGATCAACTAGTACTTGGTCTGTTACTTGCTCCCCCATTAAAGGCCATTCCTTATTGTGTTAATAACTGTCGTTCGGCCCAAATTTGCGCACACAAACAGTTAGATTCTTAAATTGAAAAAAAGTTCCCACTATTTTAATAGAAATTTAATTATTTTACTCATTAATTGTAAATATTTAATCTTTATATACTCAAAAATAAGTTTTTCTGAAGTTTTTTGACAACGATTACTGCAAATAAGATCGGGTTTCGATTTTTTTAATTAAGCGGAACGATCTCTCGCTCACCACGTTCATTATAAGTGATTTGATAAAATTGAGGTAGATTAAAATTAACCGAGCTACTGGTGGTAAACGTAAAACGATCGTCAGATAAAACATAAAATTCGTTGATATCTTTCACCATATTATCTCTTGAACCGTTGCAGTTACGATAAATTTCAACTTGATTATGTTCATTTAAGATGAAAAGATCAAAGCCCGAATCGGTATTTTCAAAGAAGAATTGAATAATCCCAGCATAAGCAACGCTATCAATTTCTTTCGGTAGTTCGTTAGTTTCGTCTAAAATATTCAGTGGCCTACCTTGTATTTTATTATTTGATACCGCGCCATAAAAATCAATTGCATTGTCAAATTGATGGCTTGATACACCTAGTCGTTCAAAAAACAGATACCAAGAAGCTCCTCCAACCCTTAATGGTTTGACTTGCGTTGAGTTGTTTTCAGTGGTGGTTAAGCGTAAATCAATACATTCATCCATTAGCTTTTTCATGTCTTGCTTGATTTCATTGCTTAGGTATTCACTATAACAAAAAATTTCGATTGAACTGGGCAAGTCAGCGTCTTTGTGCATACGATTTAACAAAGCCTTAATCGCTTCAAGCACCGATAGTGTACCACTAAAATGAAGTACGCGAATTTCATTCCATGAATTACGATAAAGAAGATCTATCGATCCCACCAAGCTCAGCTCATGCTGACCATAATTAAGCACGCTATTAGTTACTTGATCGTCTAATTCAATATTCACTGTTGGATCGTCTTCTAAATTTAAAATAATGGCTAAATGACGAATTTCACATGGTCCATATAACTGATCTTCAGTTGCTGTAGGTACATCAATAGGAAAATATTTTTTTAGATCCTCAATCAACTTATTAATTTTTGTGTTGTTTCGATTTTCTCCATCGCGATAATAAAAAGAGGTAGAATCAGCTATTAAGCCGTTAAAGTAACACCATCCTACTAGTTTTACTAAATATTTGCTGTATTCTAGATATTGATGACCAACAATTGATTTCAACATAGGTTTTTGATTGTAAACATACCACCCAGATCGATTAATGCGGTCTTTAGCAACATGAATAAATGTTAATACCTCTTCTTGTAGATTATCCGATATATTAAGCTTTAAAGTGGTAATCTTGCCCGGCAGTACTTCAAAAGCAGCATAAAGCTTTCGTGTTAATATCGCCAAATCTTTAGGGCTAATCTGTGAGTCTAAATTATTACGCCGACCAAAATTAAGTAAATTTCGATAACCCGCCATCATGGTGTGTAACAAAATTTCGTGCATTTCTCGAACTTGTCCTATTTTCCATTTTTGGCAAGCATCTAATTTTGCAATTTGTTGTTTATTCCATCCCCAGCTTTTAACTAAGTCACTCAGTATAGCACGGCGCCAAGAAGGTGATTTCATTGGAATAGAGAGCTTTTCATTTATTTTTAAATAAAAACAGTTGCGAATTAACTCAAGTCGTTGCCAATCGTTAATTTCAATAAGATATTTACTGATTCTATCTAATAACATGTAATACGAATCTAGATACATTCCATTATGTATTTCACCCTTTTGAATAAATTCTCTCATTTGATAAGCAACTGGCTTATTTTGGGGATAGATCCATGAATATGCTTCTAATAACATAGTTTTAAGCACAGCTTTAAAAGGTGAATCAATGCTTTTATAAAGTTGCCACAAACTTGCACCAAAATACTCTTCAGCTGATAGATTTGTTAACGGGCCAAAATCAATCCACTGATCTCGTTCAATTAAATTAAGATCAACCATGGCGTTAACACATTCTTCATAAGTGGAGTAAATGACGTTATTCACAGTAAAGTTATGGGGCACCACAAACCACAACAAAAATTTGCCAGCTAATAAATTTGCGGAGCGGTAAAACTCCTCAAGCAACAAAATGTGCTGTGCAGAACCACAATTTTCGCCCATTAAGCATTCATGATGTTTATTAATAAACCGATCGGCATCAACGACAAATAATGTTAATTTAACTTGCAACGTTGCAGCCCAGTCTTCAATTAGACGACATTTTAACTGTAAGAATTCTTTTTGTTGGTCAGTTAAACTATTTTCAATACATATCCAAATATCAAGATCCGATTGAACCGACTGCCCCATAGAACAGGTGCTGCCCATTGAATATAAAGCTGATATTGCAGGAGCTCGAGTCACTTTAGTTTTATTTTTGGTGGGAGCAAAATTAAATTTATGTTTAAGTAGTTTTTTTGTATCAGTAGATAATTGATAACAAGCAATCCCTGAAGGTATATTACCTTCCATATATCCGGGTAATTCAGGCGTATGATAGTGAAAAAGAGCAGGAAGCAACAAAAATACTTGTTGAAATTCATCAGGCATGCCAACAAGAGCTCGTTCACGCTTTAGATTGGCAAGCTCTTCAAGTTCTTTTTTTATGTTATTGATATAATATTGCATAGCTTCAATTAGGTAAAACACGCGTATTAAACTAACGCATTAGGTAAATCTAGCATGTTATTAGTGCAAGGTAAATAGGGCTAAAATTTAATCTTAGAGCAAAACACATTAATATGATCACAATTGAAAATATAACTAAACAAATCCAAAAAAAGCAGGCAACTAAATTTGTCGATAATAAAGCTGCGGTATTGTTACCAATCGTCGAGGTTAATCACCAATTGCATCTGTTATTTCAGGTCAGATCAGAAAAGCTAAAATGGCAACCTGGCGATATCTGTTTTCCTGGTGGTCGGGTTGAATTGACTGACCCAAATCCCCAATACACCGCCAAGCGTGAGACTGTTGAAGAATTAGGTATAGCCTACAATCAAATAACGATTTTAGGGCAATTACCTAAATTTATTGCAACATTAGGTATGATTATTTACCCATTTGTAGGCACAATAAGCTCGCTAAATGATTTGCAACTAAACCATGACGAAGTAGAACAAATCTTTACCGTTCCGGTTGAGTGGTTTATTCATAACCGCCCAATGAGTGCAACAATGTTTGTAGGGCATAAACCTGCCGATGATTTCCCTTTTAATATCATTACTAACCGTTCACAAAACTGGCAAAAACGATCCGAGCATCCCGTTTATTTTTATCAGTATCGTAATAGGGTTATTTGGGGATTAACCGCTCAAATTCTTATGCATTTCATCGAAACAATTCGTGAATAATCTATAGGGTAAATACAATTTTACAAAAGTAATCACAGATTTAATCAACAAAAAGTTAACACTTTTTTTAACAATTTATTTCATTTTAAGCAATTTGTGCTAGGCGCTATTCTATTTAATGAAAAGAACTTGAGGATTATCACTGAACATCTTATAACTATAGATAGTTGTTTTACAATTCATTCAAACCAAAACAACTATTATATGTCTTAACACTTTTTACAAGTAGACAAGGACAAAACATTCTGGAGCTCCACAAGTTAGAACATTCTCAAAGCAACACTATATTAATATATCTGTAAATTAAATAAGCGTTAACAAAGTGATTTTCTATTTTAATAATTCAAAACGAAGGATTCAATCATGAAACGTTTTACCAAAACTTCTATTGCTTTAGCCGTACTATTATCTTTACCCGTTGCGAGTCTTTACGCTGCTGAACCTTTGACAGACAAAGAAAGTAGGCATCTAGTGCCATTAAAAGAAATTTCAGTGACTGGCAGTTACTTACAAGCCGATAACGCAGCTAATGATATTTCACGCGCAGCCGACGAAGCGGGAGCTAAATATTACCACATTACTGCCATCGAAAGTCCAGCTAATGGCACTTCATCAGATCGCGCTATTGTTTATGCCAATATTTATCAATCTAATGCACCTATTGCCGTGCAAAAAGATGAAACCACCTATAATGGTGTAGTTTCTTATAATCGTTCAAAGGCACTTTACTATTTACCATTTGAAATTGTTAAATTTAAAGGTAATTACAATAACACATCCGAAATCACCCAAGCAGCAAGTAAATTAGCCGCTGAGAAAAATGCTTATGCGTTTTATATCGATTCAATTTCGTCGGCTAATGCCAGCAGCAGTCAAGCAGAGGATATCGAAGTTTATTTATACAAACAAGATGCACCAATTAGAGATTATATCGCTACAAATGCGATACAAGGTCAAGATGCTTACGAAATCAGTAGTGAAGCGTTTAAACATATGACCCCATTTAGTACAATTAGCTTCCATGGTGTATTTAACAATACTGCAGAAATTAGCTCGGCTGCACAAAAACATGCTATTGCTAATGGCGCCCATTTTTATTACGTAAAAGAAGTATCAACCAATCCTGCAAACACAGCGCAAACGGTGTTTGTAAGCCTATATAAATAAAGTCACAGTTTTCTAAAATAAGTTCTACATGAGCAATGTTTTTTGCTCATGTGGGCTTCACATCAAA
Source organism: Gilliamella sp. HK2 (assembly GCF_001690265.1). Lineage (NCBI taxonomy): Bacteria > Pseudomonadati > Pseudomonadota > Gammaproteobacteria > Orbales > Orbaceae > Gilliamella > Gilliamella sp. HK2. The sequence goes on along the minus strand of NZ_LZGV01000072.1, from coordinate 7,821 downwards.
AACGTTAATCTAAAACATTAGCTTTCATGGTAATTGCTTAATTATTAATATCAATTTTTAACTAAAATCGGTCAGATATCCCAAATTAAGCATACAGATAACATCCTGCCAATCTCATTTAGCAAAGACAAATAGATAGCAATTAGGAATTTCAATCGAAAGATACACTTTTGCAATCAAAATGATCAAAGCATGGCTGGGGTACCAGGATTCGAACCTGGGCGTGGCGGGATCAAAACCCGCTGCCTTACCGCTTGGCTATACCCCACTATAGAAAACAAACATCGTACACAATGTACGTTAGTGAGAACTAGAATAAATCTAGCATACCTACCAGTTCCATCTATATGCAATAGCATTAATGGAATCAGCATGCTGGATATAAAACAGATTATAGAGTAAGATATCTTAAATATGCATACTGGAATGGCTGGGGTACCAGGATTCGAACCTGGGCGTGGCGGGATCAAAACCCGCTGCCTTACCGCTTGGCTATACCCCAATTAAAGGATAAACATTAAGATTAAATGGTGCGGGTGGAGAGACTTGAACTCACACACCTTGCGGCGCCAGAACCTAAATCTGGTGCGTCTACCAATTTCGCCACACCCGCACTGGATACTTCCGGTAAAAGTATTACCTAATCTTAATGGTGGCTACGACGGGATTCGAACCTGTGACCCCATCATTATGAGTGATGTGCTCTAACCAGCTGAGCTACGTAGCCATTCATTCGCAACGTCGTAACCAACATTGCGAGGCGCATTATGCTTGTGTTACGGCAAATCGTCAACCCTTTTTTTAAGATATTTTGAAAAAAAGTTGCAATTGATTAAGATACAATCAAATCCAGTTTATTAACGCTTCAATCCGCCTTTTTTGTAACTCGCAATGGATTTGTTTTCCAGTATAACCATCAGCAATAATGTGTTGCACGTTAACACCATTGGCGATGCTATAAGCTTCTTTTAAATAATTTGCTTGTGTAAACGATGCTGTTTTAGCAAAAGCTTGGCTTGCGATGATTAATTGATTAAGGTGCGAAGGGTTGCGCCATACATCAATGTTATTTAACAAAGAAACAATTTGCTCAGCAGTGAGCGTCTGCGCTCTTTCAACATCGCCACGATATTGGCGAGTCATAATCGCAATTTTAGTATAGTTGTTAGGGGCTTTGATTTTTGCGCACAATGATTCAACTACAGACTTACTAGGCAAAAGCCCACACAATACAGCAAAACGTATAGTTAAATCGTCAGTTAGTAGGGTTGATTTCTTTAGCGCATCAAGAATATCAGCTGATAGGCATAATAACGGAAACAACAACGTAAGCGCCCCACATTGCTCAAGTACTTGAAAATAGATTTGAGGATTTGAAGTTGACAATGCTTTTTCTGTTTCCTTCCATACTCGTTCTGGCGTTAAACAACTCACCTCACCAGCTGATACCATTTGTTTCATTAAATCTAAGGTTTGTGGCGCAACAGTAAAGCCTAATTGATGAAAACGCGCTGCAAAACGTGCAACCCGTAATATACGTAGCGGATCTTCTCGAAAAGCAGGTGAGACATGACGTAAGATTTTATGTTTAATATCATCAACACCATGATAAGGATCGATAATATTGCCATTTTCATCCATGGCAATGGCGTTAATGGTTAAATCTCGGCGCATCAGATCTTGTTCTAATGTAATTTCTTTACTAAAATCACAAATAAATCCAGTATAACCTTTACCGGATTTTCGCTCAGTCCGAGCCAATGCGTATTCTTCTTTTGTTTTGGGGTGCAAAAATACCGGGAAATCTTTACCGACTTGTTGATATCCTAATGCCAAAAGCTCCTCTGGCGTAGCACCGACAACAACCCAGTCATGATCAACAACAGGCAGATGCAACAAACTATCGCGCACACTACCTCCAACAAGATAGATTGCACTCATCTATCGCATCCAACGATCTTTTTTGCGTCGACTAGGTATAATCCTTGGTAATATAAGCCCTAAAATAAGGCCACCACCAGCTACAAGACCACCATAGGTGAACCAAGTTACAATAAGATCAAGGCGTTTATCATCCACTTGATTCAGCATTGATTCAATTCGCGTCCCCTGCTCTTTGAGCTGTTGTTCTAAAACTTCATTTTTACTTTGAAGTGTTTCAATTGTTTTTTCCGCTGATTGCAACTTTTGGATGTATTCATTGACCAATTTCTGTTGGTTCGCATCGGCGTTATCGGCTTTATCTTTATATTCTGCAAATTTTGCTTCTAACTCAGGAAAGCGTTCTTTATAGCTAGCTTGTTCGTTTAGTTTAGCCGTTTCTATCCAAGCAACACTACCATTATTAAGTTGAATACGACTGTATTTACCATCTACACTTTTTTCTAGTTCAATGACCTTTTCTCCAGCTTTAACTGCATTAGAAAACGCATACTGCGAACCAGGGCCTCGCCGCAAATAAATATCAACATCATCTGTCACATATTTGTCTATAGCGTAACTATTAAAAGCAATCGCAAAAAGCGAAAGCATTGTGATAACATTATGTTTTTTCATCATATTTACAACAATAACCTATAAATATTTACATAATAACATAAATAAATGGTAATTCGCATAATCATTTTATTTGTAAGTGGTTATCAATCTTAAAATAAAGTTAATATCCCCAGAAATGGAATTGGTTGTATTTTGTGCTTTGTTAACCGCCAAATAAGGAATTAAAGATACCCTTTAAGACACATAGCCATATGAATCACCGCCTCAACAATCGCAATATAGATGTCTATTTTCGTACTGCACCTTAGCAGAGCTATATTATTTTGGTAAACGATTACAAAACTCACAACCACAAACAATTGACAAGTTGAGCCCAACTGAACCTAATTGTTGTATAAACGCCAATATGCCATCTACTCTGTGCCCAGAAGAAAGTTTAGGTAATTTTATGCACGTCAGGGCTTGAAAGTTACCAAAATAGTAAAGGCTAACTACCAATCTTTGCAATAAAAAAACTTTTTAAAACCGATAATAGCATACTATTATTAGCAAAGATTGTATTGCTAAACTGTATTAAACCAGTCACTTTATTTTAGATAAAAGAGGCATATTGTATATGCCAAAATACTTTAATCAATTTAGGTGAAAAACCATATTAAGTTAATCGATTTTCAGTGATATTGCTTATTTTTCAGCGAACACAAAAGCTCATGGCGTTTAGTGACTACTGGATTAAAGAATTCTTGCCTCACAAAACCCCAATAACCCATTATGGTTCTTCATAAAAAAATCGCCACACGCGAACATCACTTGCAAAATTTCATGTTTATATACCAGCTTTAGCTAAAAATAACGTAGGTCTACAGTAGGTCTACACCAGTAAACCGTTAACTTTTCATCTGAACTATATAAATAAGCGGTATTGAGCTAAACCTATAATAAAGTTCAGATGATAAGTTTTATATCATATCTATAAAATTACAATTAAAACCAGACTTCGGTTTGTACACCAAAACTAATTTGATGATCTTTACCATTAAAATCAAACTTACTGATATCATTTTGTAATGCCTCTATATAAGAAACATAAAAACGGATATCGGGCCGTGAAGATAAAATACTTTTTCCAACTTTGAACGAATGATAAAGCGTGGTTTTGTATCCTTCTTCAACATAAGTTTTATTTTTGACTTTGTTCTTTTGTCGAAAATAACCAAGCTCAACACCACTTTGATTATAAGTATCCCAGATATAAGCTGGTCTTATAGCTGATTTAAAGCTTGTAAAATCGGTATGTGGGCGGTTAAGATCGTAAGAGTAAACATCATTACCTGAAGTTAACGCCAAAGCATGAGCCACAATAATATCATTACTTAGATAAGCTTCCCCTTCTGATACAAAGCGATAAGCTTTACCTCCTGTATGCGTACCAATATAGTCATTATCTGAATTACTGGCAAATTCTGGATTATTCGTATTAATATTTGCTAACTGTGAAGCAACAGAATTGGTTGCTGTCTGCAATGTAAACTGATTAAATCCACCAAAAAATTTATTTTGACGCAAAACAAAACTACCAAGCCAAGCATTTTTTACAGATACATTATCTTGGATTTTAGATTTATTTGGAGCTGAATAACGAGCATTCACCCCAAGCGTTGCATCTTTCCATAATGGAATATCACGATAGCGGATTTCTAGTTCGTTTAAATCAACTTCTTCTTTTTTATGTTGAATAATTTCATTGCCATTGCTATCTATTTTAGCTACTCCTTTTTTGCTCTTTACATTTACATCTGCTCTTACTAAAGCGACATCAAAAGCGCCGATACCGACTTTAAGATTTTCAACACCAATCCCCCCACCAGCGGGTGTTTTTTGGGTTTTCCAATCAAGCATTTGAATTTCATTATAAGGTAATGAGTGCTTACCAACCCATAATTTTGCATCAGGAAAACTTGGTACAAATCCTTTTGTTTCTAAATAAATATCTGAAAATTGCATAAGATTGTCATCTTGAGTATTAAATAACCCCGCAGCTTTATTTGTCGCTACGTTTCCATCAATCATAACAATAGTATCAACACGTCTTCCATCTTGATCATAGATTTTTTGCTTAAAGACAAGATCATACCAACCGCCATATTCATTACCAAATCGACCTAATGCTCCTTCAGCATAATTCTTAGGTTTACCATTACTTGAAGTTGACCAGCCACCACGAAAATAACCATTATAAGAAAAACCAATTTCATCTTTAATATAGTCTTTAAATTCAGCTAAAGTAAATGATCTCTTTTCTGGTGGATTTTCACCTAGCACGGTGTCTGCTTTTGGTGTATTAACTAGCACAATTTGATTATTACTTATTTGTGTTGGGTTACTAGGTGGCTGTTGCTTTGTAAGTACTGCCTTTTGGCTATTTTTAAGCGATTTTTTCTGATTATTTATAACAATTTGTTGTTTTTGAAGATGATTATTTAATTGAGCGAGCTGTTTATTCGACTCAATCACTTGCTTTTTCAAATCATTAGACTCTTGACTAAGTGCTAATAATTTTTGTTCTAATAATGCAATTCTTGCTTCTAATTCATCTTGAGTAGCAGCAATAGCATTTGGTAAATAACATAAACAAAGCATCGTCATTAAAACAATTCGTTTTGGTTTTACTTTACATACTGTTTTTATTGAATATTTCATTTTTCTCTACTCATTATTTTAAAGAATAAATAAAATCTTTTAGATTTAAAACAAAAAAAACCTAAAGGGTAGCCATTACTGCCCTTTAGGTTTTGCCCGCTATAGATCGGTAACAATCCAATGCTTTTTAATAAGCAATTTTAATATAGCGAATAAAAACGATTGTTCAAAAGCTAAACACTAATAGTGTGATTGATATCACATTAAAAATTATCATTTTATATACAACATCGGCACGATTACATAAATGCTAATTATTCCGCTTTTTTTATCGCATATAGCTTATAAGTGATAAAAATTAATGAAGATATTCATAATTAGCATGAGTCAATATTACCTAGTAAACCAAATGTGTAGGGGGAATAGATGAACACGGTTCTAAATGGAATTATAAATAGGCATAGTTGGAATAATTTATCTGCTTTAAGCCTTAACCGGCGCAAAAAAATTTTTATTTAAAAATGGTATGCCCATACTTTTGGTGCTAAAAAGTGCGAACATACCAAACCAGTGATCGATAAGAGTAAAATTATCGTATTTTTTGCCACTTTTATTAAGTATAAACTCAATAGAAATAAAACAACACCCAAGCACCTATAGCATTTCATTTCTAACTAATAGCAGAGCAGTACCAATACCTAAAAATAAAAAACCAAACAATCTAGCTAAAAAATAACCTTTGTGCTCCATATCCCACATACCAAAAGCACTTTTTAACTCACCTAAGACTTCAAAAATATTGATCGTTGCAAAGGCTCTTGCTACGATTTTAGAAATCAACATATTTAATGTTAACTTGGCGTTAATTTCGGATATAGTCAGCCCATTTTGAATTGGCTTATCGCTATTGGTTGTGGTTTTATCAGTAAGATAATTCGCCGATGTGGTTAAGGTAAATTCGTCTGGCTCGTCAATTTTGTTATAATCAGGCTCTGGCAGCCTTGTTATTACATTACGGTTGCTATCATACTTATCAAATTACCCGCCCCCGCCTAAGCTATTAAAACTTATTGTTTGACATGATGCCGTTGTTTAATTTCAGCGAGCTCTTCTAATGATGTAGCATTAAACGCTTCTACCATCCATTCGGGCCAGCCTTGGCCGTCAATCCTATGTGCTTTAAATTCCTCCTCTTGATCTGACTTATATTCACCATCATCAATATTGGCTGATTTATAATACACCATAAAACTATTAATCCATCCCCAAACAAATGTACTACCAGCGCCTGCTCGGGCAGGATCTAGCATGATATGATCAATCACTTGATGCGTACCGGGTTGGCACACCATTAACACAGTCGAGCTTAAAGCATTACGCGACATATTATGGATAATAACACCATGCAAATCATCCCAATCATACTCTTTTATTCGGCGTTTTTTCGGTTGTAAAAATACTGCAGGATGGCGTAATATTTTAAAGTTAAAAAAGTCACTTTCGTTAACATAGACTTTACCCGTTTTACGGTTAAATATAATGGGGCTACCACGATGGGAAAAAGCGTTTTGATAGAACTCTGGAAGTGCATATGAATAGATAACAAATGAACTTAATAACATGCCAAATAATACTATAAAAAAAATCTTTAATTCAGATTTTTTTAGTAATATTGAAAAAAAATCAAAACTAAAAAAGACTAAGACCATAAACATTAAAATTAATGATATAGATAAACACAAATAAAGAATCTGATCAGAAGGAATCTTACGAATAAAGGCACAGTAGTTATTATTGGCATAGCTTAAGCGACGATCATGCAGGGGCACTAAACGTGGGCCTTTATCTAGATCACCAAACCAACCAAAAATTTGTGGACGGTATTTTGATGGCATTTTATTCTCCTTTTATTTATTCTTCCTGCTTCGGTTAATGATGAGCGGAATTTCGCCATCATCTTGTGCATTAGGGCAGATATTGATTTGATAGTTATTTATTAGATCATAAGCAAAGGTGCCCGCTACCCAGGTTATCAGCGTTAGATCACTACCTGGCTGGTTAGAATCGTTTTTTTTTACTTCAATTTTTTCAATACCGGTAAAATTAGATTGCTATACCACTTTGCCCATGCTTGCCAAACTGCAACGGCTTTTGGGCTATTGCGTTATATTGTGCCGTTGTTTAATTTCGGCGAGCTCTTCTAATGATGTAGCATTAAATGCTTCTACCATCCATTCGGGCCAACCTTGTCCTTTAATAATTTGGTCTTTAAATTGGGTTTCTTGTTCCCATTTGTATTTGCCGTCGTTTAGGCCAGCTAATTTGTTCGCGCACATAAAATTATTAACCCAACCCCAAACCAGATAACTACCTATGCCGACACGTAATGGATCTAATAATATATGGTCGATTGTTTTATGGCTATGGGGCTTGCATACCATTAAAATAGTGGTATTGAGTGAGTAGCGTGAAAAGTTATGCACCACCACCCCTTGTAAATGGGCCCAGTCATATTCTTTTATGCGTTTTTTATTGGGATGCAAAAAGGTTAACGGATTGCGTAACACTTTAAAATTAAAAAAATAGCTTTCATTGATATACACTTTACCCGTTTTACGATTAAAAATAATGGGGCTTCCTCGGCGTGTAAAAAGATTATGGTAAAATTCTGGTAACATTAAA